>NZ_CP058278.1:1806160-2107186 GCF_013389455.1 Flavobacterium inviolabile
ATCGGCTTTTTTATAAGAATTACATCCTACAGTGATAAAAGCGAAGGTTACTAAGGCTACTACTATTTTTTTCATATCTGTTACATTTGTTTGTTGAGAACATATTTTTTAGCTAATGCTCCCGTAATTTTGTTACCGTTCATATCCAGCATGATCAATTGATTGGCACTGACAAGGAACTGGCTCGGACCGTTTTTGATATTGTCTAACTTGATGGTGCTGCCATCACTGCTCCATGAAAAAGTACCTGTTATCTGAAAAATATCATTGCCCTTACCCAGGTATTTTGTGGACATCGCAAAAGTTTTGTCTTCATTTACTGTAATGGATGTTTCAATACCTTCACAATCGGCACAAGGAGTAACGCCTATATAGGTTCCGCTCCAGTCCAATAAATTCTCACTGCTTTTTTCCGGTACTGTCGTTCCTTTCATTTCTGTCTCTGCGCCAGTACTTTCCGCTTTGTTTTCCTTTTTACAGGATGTCATTGTCAATGCTATACATGCAACGGCAAGGATTACTTTTTTCATGGGAATTGATTTAAAGTTTATGACTATTTTTCAAGAAATACACTTTAAAGGTAGTGATATTTTTTTAACATTTTTTAAAAATCAGTTAAAAAAACATCACCTTTTTCCTATTATAATTTAAAACCATAGGCCAGTCGAAGCGAAAGCTGTCCTGTATTGAAATGGTTATAATCTTCGTATCGTAAGCTGATATCGATGTTTTTGGTGGCGATACCAACACCGGGAGCCCATAAAAAGGAAGTACCCATGCCGTCGTTCACCCCGATTCCGGCACCCACTTCACCCAAAACATAAATCTGGTCCCCTAAAAAGGATTTGAATCCTAATTTTGCAGGAATAAAGCCCGCATCTTTTTCTTTATTGAACAAATGGGTGTACCCCGTAGTTGCTGCCAATGAAGTTTTTTGCGTCAAATCGTATTGCAGCCTTGCATCAGCCCCCAAACTGAAATCATACGCGCTGTTAATTGGAATACCTCCGTTTAACCCAAACCCAAGTCGCCATCCTTTTTCATACCCCTGAGTCTGTGCCTGGGAATCTGTGGAAAAGAATAGTGCTGCAGCTATCGCAGTCAGTCCTAAAAGCTTTTTTACATTTTTCATAATGAATACGTTTAATGTTTAATATTTGCTATTCAAACAATAATTGCGCCATTTTGTTTTGCCTCAAAAGATAATTTTATGTTAAATTAATATAAAAATACATCATAAATAATGTTATCTGTTTGGTTGTTAGGTTTTTGTAATGTTTTTTGGAAAGGCTAAAAAATTAAGTTTTTTGTTTATTTTATGGAGAAGCAAGTTCTTACCTTTGCCGGAAATGTGGAGAAAATGAGATTGTCGGTATACACAAAAGAGTTCAGATATAATTTAAAATTAGCCTATCCTATTATTCTAGGAATGCTTGGGCACACACTTGTAGGAATCGTGGATAACATTATGGTTGGTAAATTAGGACCAACCGAATTGGCTGCCGTTTCTTTAGGAAATAGTTTTGTTTTTATCGCCATGTCTCTGGGAATCGGTTTTTCTACAGCGATTACACCGTTAATTGCAGAAGCCGATGGTGAAAAGAGTATTGAAAAGGGGAGAAGTGTATTCCATCACGGTTTGTTCCTGTGTACTATTCTGGGAATTTCGCTGTTTGCCCTGATCTATTTTTCCAAACCGATCATCAGTTATATGGGACAGCCTGCCGAGGTTGTTGAAATGGCGAAACCGTTTTTAGATATCGTCGCTTTTTCATTGATCCCGTTAATCATCTTCCAGGGATACAAACAATTTGCCGATGGGAAATCGGAAACCAAATATGCCATGTGGGCCACCATTTTGTGTAATGTGGTACACTTGATTATCAATTATTTCCTGATTTACGGGATCTGGATTTTCCCCAAAATGGGAATTGTAGGCGCAGCGGTAGGTACTGTTTCCTCCCGGTTTGTGATGCTCATTTACATGCATTATGCTTTGAAAGCAAAAGAAAAATTCAAACCATATTTTGAAAACTTCAGTTTTGGAGAGATCCGGAAAACCATGATCAATAAGATTGTAGGATTGGGCTTGCCTTCTTCCATGCAGATGTTTTTTGAAGTAGCCTTGTTTACCGGTGCAATATGGCTTTCCGGCCGATTAGGAACAACCAGCCAGGCAGCAAACCAGATTGCGTTGAGTATGGCTTCCCTGACCTTTATGTTTGCATCCGGACTGAGTGTTGCCGGAATGGTGAGAGTCGGTAATCAGAAAGGTATGCAGGATTATAAAAAACTGCAGATCGTTGCCCGTTCCATATTCCTGCTGGCCGTGGTGATTGAAACAGTATTTGCCTTGTTGTTTATTGCACTGCATAAAGTTTTACCGGGTTTGTTTGTAAACGTGGAAAATGCCCTGCACCTGAAAGACACGGCTGAGGTTATCCTGATTGCTTCCCATTTGTTATTGGTGGCTGCGGTTTTCCAGATTTCCGATGGTGTACAGGTAGTGGTTCTGGGAGCTTTGCGAGGCATACAGGATGTTAAAATACCAATGTACATCACTTTTGTAGCCTATTGGGTTATTGGTTTTCCGATCTCTATTTATCTGGGATTGTACACCAAACTGGGTGGTGTGGGTATCTGGATCGGATTGTTGGCAGGTTTAACGATAGCCGCAATATTTTTGTATCTTCGTTTTAGCCGCCTGACGAACAAACTGCTTTTGGAAGATAAAGCAAGACAGGCAGAAATAGTTAATTAAAAAGACATAAATACGTATTGAACATGGAATTACCAAAATTTGTATTGGCCGATAACACTGATTTTCCGGATGATATTTTTATCATTCACCTGGAATATCCCCGTTTTTTGATCAACCTTAAAGATGATGAAATCGAGTTCCTAGAAGAACTGGATGAAGAAGAGGAAGATGAACTGGAAGCGGAAATGGAGAAATTAATCACTCTTGCCGGAGAATTTTACGACAGAGAGATGGAACGTTATGAAGAATAACGAACCGGTTATTTAAAATACTTTTCCAATAATAACTGAGCGGCTGCAAACGGTGATATTTCATTGTTTTGCACCGCTTTTTTGTTTTCGTCCAGTAATATCTGGATATCCGGATGATTGTAAAAGTTGCGTTTCAGCTGTTCGTTGATGGTTTCCAGTAACCAGTACTGATTTTGTTCCCTACGTTTTTTACTGAAATAGTCATTGTCCTGCGTTAGCTGGAAATAATCCGTTATGGTATCCCATACATCGGCAATGCCTTCATTTGTCAGTGCGCTGCAAGTAGTTACTTTAGGCGACCAGCCGGAATTTTTCATCGGGAAAAGGTGTAAGGCACGATTGTATTCCGTTTTAGCGAGACGGGCGCGTTTGATGTTGTCGCCATCGGCTTTATTGATCACAATCGCATCAGCCATTTCCATAATACCGCGTTTGATTCCCTGCAGTTCATCGCCGGCTCCGGCTAAATTGAGCAGTAAGAAGAAATCCACCATACTGTGTACGGCTGTTTCGCTCTGGCCCACACCAACGGTTTCTATCAGGATGGTATCAAATCCGCAGGCTTCACAAAGAATGATCGTTTCCCTTGTTTTACGGGCGACACCACCCAGGCTTTCTCCGGAAGCAGAAGGACGGATATAGGCATTTTCATCCTTTACCAGTTCTTCCATCCGCGTTTTATCGCCTAAAATACTGCCGTGCGACAGCGAACTGCTCGGATCGACAGCAAGAACCGCTACTTTTTTTCCTAAACTGGTCAGGTATTTACCAAAAGCTTCAATAAAAGTACTTTTTCCAACACCGGGAACTCCGGTAATGCCTACGCGAACCGATTGATTGGCATGCGGCAAACAGGCTTTGATGACCTCATTTGCCTTTTCCAGATGGGCAGGGCTGGTACTTTCTACAAGGGTAATGGCGCGGCTCAGGGCGATTTTGTTTCCTTTCAGGATACCGTCTATCAATTGCTGGGCAGACGGCTGCTTACGGCGAAATTGCTGAATCTGGGAAACGGAAGCCGAACTGATAATTTCAGGTTGTTCGATGCCGTCTTTTTCGTGTAAAGCGGAAGGATGCATTTTCTTTTGAGCCACTGGAATAAATTTGAATGGTAAAATTAAAGAAAAAGTGCACACTGTTCAAGCTCAAATTGACAATGTGCACTTTTAGTATAAAAAAAGAAGGAATTAATATGCTGCTGTAAAGCGTACCTGGTGGTGTTTCGGTGTTTCTGCCTCATCGGCAATAACAACGGCTAAATCTTCAACAGAAAGAATACTTCTCTGGTTGTCGTCAAAAACCGGATTGTCTAAGCCCAAACGGTATTTACCGGTTCTTCCGGTGGTGATTCCCTGGTGCATTTCGAATGCCGGACTAAAGAAAGCCCAATCCAGTTCTTTTTCCTCTTTTAAGATGTTCAGGTAATCTCTTGCGGCTGAGGCACCGGCATAATATTCTTTCGGGAAATCGGGTGTGTCAACAGCCTGTAAACCAGGTGCTACAAATAAGCTTCCGGCACCGCCAATCACGATAAAACGTTTTACGCCTGATTTTTTTACAGCTTCCTGTATGGATCTGGAACCGGCAATAAAATCATTATACAGGTCCGGGTTGGTCCACCCGGAATTGTAGGCACTGATCACGATATCATTTCCGGCCAAAACAGACGCCAGTTCTGCGGCATTAAAAATATCCGCTTTTACCCAGCTGATATTTTGTGCTTCCGAAGTTTTCGGATTTCGGGCAATGGCGGTTACCTCGTGGTTACGGCCTGCTATTTCTTTTAAGATGTTTGAGCCTACAAATCCTGTAGCTCCGATGATTGCTATTTTCATAGATATAAAATTAATATATAATAAAATTTGTTACAGTTTTGGGTAAAAAAAACCGGTCAGAATTTTTCACTGAATTCTGCCAGCGAAATTGTCTTTAATTTGCTGATAATGGAATCGTTAATATCGTCATATAAATGCGTCAGATTAGTGTTGATTTGTTTGCCAACCGGACAAAGCGGGTTGGGGTCATTTTTAGAAAAACCGAAGTTGACCTTTTCGAAAGTGATATTGAAAATCTCTTCCATAGAGATGGCTTCGGGCGATTTGAGCAGTTTGGTACCGCCGTATTTCCCTTCACGGCTTTCCACCAAATGGTTCTTTTTAAGATTTGCAATTTCTTTACGTACCAAAACCGGATGAATATTCAGGCTTCCGGCAATATAATCGGATGCCAGGTACTCTTCGGGGAATTTCGCCAGTAAAGTTAAAATATGGGTTGTAATTGCAAATTTTCCGCTAATCATAACTGTAATAAAATATGTTACAAATTTATGATGTCTATCGGAATAAAAAAATATTTTGGCATTTTTTTAAGATAATTTAGTACGGCTAATCTCCGAACTATTGCCGAAATTTGCACGTTGAAATTTAAAAATGAAGATGACTTTTAAACAGAAATACACGATTCTCTTTATTCTTGCCGGCTTATCAGCTTTAGCCCCATTTAGTATCGACATGTATTTACCGGCTTTCCCGGCCATCGCAAAAGGACTGCAAACCGATATTGCACAGGTAACCTTGTCCTTAACCAGTTATTTTATCGGAATCAGTATAGGACAGCTTTTTTACGGCCCGATAACGGATAAATTCGGAAGAAAGAAACCGCTGCTTTTCGGATTGAGTGTTTTTATGCTGGCTTCCGTTGGCTGTGCCTTATCGCCTTCGATTTCGTGGCTCATCACAATGCGGGTAATCCTGGCTTTAGGTGGTTGCGTAGGAATGGTTGTGGGGCGTGCCGTGGTAAGGGACTTGTTTCCGGTAGCGGAAATTGCTAAAATTTTCTCGATTTTAATGCTGATAGTGGGTGTAGCGCCCATACTGGCGCCTTCAATAGGCGGATGGATATTGACCGTTTCGACCTGGAGGACGATATTTTATTTTCTAACGGCATTCGGTTTTATTTTGACGCTGGCAGTATATTTTTATTTGCCGGAAAGTCAAAAGGAAGCAAACGATAAACCGCTGAATTTTAAAAATGTGATTCAGGATTATAAAACGGTTTTTAACGAAAAAACATTTCTGTTCTATGCTTTTTCAGGCAGTATTGCCATGGCCGGGATGTTTGCTTATATCAGCGGTTCGCCTTTTGTTTTTATGAAATATTTCGGTTTGACGGAAGCGCAGTACGGCTGGGTTTTCGGTACTAATGCGATGGGCTTTATACTGGGCAGCCAGCTTAACCGTTTGCTGTTGAAGCGATTTTCGTCCCTGCAGATCATCACATTGTCTTCCTGTACGCTGTTCATTGTTGCCGTATCCTTAATCGTATTGTTCCAGAGTGAGCTGATTACTACCGGCGTTTTGATAGCCCATCTGTTTACATTTTTGTTCTGTTTGGGATTACTGGTACCCAATAGTACTGCTATGGCATTGGCTCCTTTTACAGAAAATGCGGGAAGCGCCTCTGCTTTAATCGGGTTTATACAAATGGTTAGCGGCGCAATACTCTCGGCAGTTGTGAGCGCCCTGCACAATGAAACCCTGTTCCCGATGATTTTCGGAATGGCCTTGTCCGGAATTTTAGCCTTTATGATTGTCATGCAGCTGAATGCAAAAGTCAAAAAAGGAAAACTGGCTCCGGTGGCGATTCCTCTAAAAAAATAAAATAATTATAGCGTTATATGAAAACGAATGATATTACGATAACAGCTGTTGAATCCAAGGAACTGGCACAAAAAACAGCTTATTCCATACTATTTTCGATCAGCTTTGCCCATTTACTGAACGATTTGCTGCAGGCGGTGATCCCTTCGGTATATCCGATTTTAAAAGATAATTTCAATTTGTCGTTCACACAGATCGGACTGATTACGTTCTCATATCAGATGGCTGCTTCGATTTTACAGCCATTTGTAGGCTTCTATACCGATAAAAACCCCAAACCGTTTTCGCAGTTGTACGGCATGTTGTTCACCATCGCCGGAATTGTGGTTTTATCCTATGCCACGAATTTCTACCTGATCTTGCTGGCAGTTGTACTGGTTGGTATCGGGTCGTCCATTTTTCATCCGGAATCATCACGGGTATCGTATCTGGCATCGGGCGGAAAACGCGGACTGGCACAGTCGATTTTTCAGATTGGCGGAAATGCCGGAACAGCAATAGGACCGTTATTGGTAGCTATATTCGTTGTTCCTAAAAGACAGCTGTACATCTTGTGGTTCCTGATCTTTGCCATTATTGCCATGTTTGTTTTAAGTAAAATTGCTTTTTGGTACCGCGATCACCTGAGCCTTCGTAAATCGAAAAAAACGGAGCCTGAAATATTGCACAATCTTTCGCAGACCCAGGTTACCTTTTCCATCATTATCCTGTTATTGCTGATTTTCTCAAAGTTCTTTTATACGGCGAGTATGTCCAGTTATTTTACTTTTTACCTGATGGATAAGTTCCACGTTTCGGTTCAGGATGCGCAATTCCATTTGTTCTTATTCCTGATGTCGGTAGCGGCCGGAACCCTTTTGGGCGGACCGTTAGGCGATAAATTCGGACGAAAATACGTAATCTGGTTTTCGGTTCTGGGTGTAGCGCCCTTTACACTGATGCTGCCTTTTGCCAATTTATTCTGGACCGGTGTGCTTTCGATGGTTATCGGGGTGATTTTATCGTCAGCTTTCCCGGCAATTCTGGTATATGCGCAGGAATTACTGCCTAAAAAACTGGGCATGGTTTCCGGTTTATTCTACGGATTTGCATTCGGTATGGGCGGATTAGGTTCGGCTATACTGGGGTATTTAGCGGATAAAACGAGTATCACGTATGTTTACCAGATCTGTGCGTTTTTACCTTTGATCGGACTTATTGCTTATTTCCTTCCGAATATTAAGAAGAAATAGGTAATTTCACCGTATAAAATGATAACAATGACTCCCGAAATAATAGCAAAACTTCAAGAGATAACAGGTGTTTCTTTTGTTTTTACCGATGATGAAACCCGTAATAGCTACGGACATGACGAAACCGAAGATTTTGTTTTTCCGCCCCATGTCGTGGTAAAACCGGCTTCGGCCCGGGAAATTTCCGCGATTGTAAAAGTTGCCAATGCCTATAAGATCCCGGTTGTTCCGATTGGCGGCAGAACGGGACTGAGCGGAGGCGCTTTGAGTATTCACGGCGGAATTGCGATTTCAACCGAAAGATTGAACAGGATTCTGGAAATTGATGAAAGAAACTTACAGGTTATCACCGAACCGGCTGTAATTACTCAGGTTTTACAGGATACTGTTCTGGAGAAAGGCTTGTTTTACCCGGTTGATCCGAGCAGCAGAGGAAGCTGTTTTATTGGCGGTAATGTAGCCGAAAATGCAGGTGGTGCCAGAGCGGTAAAATATGGAGTTACAAAAGATTATGTGCTTAATCTGGAAGTGGTTTTGCCAACCGGTGAAATAATCTGGACCGGGGCGAATACTTTAAAAAATTCTACCGGTTATAACCTGACACAGCTCATGGTGGGCAGTGAAGGGACTCTGGGTATCGTTACCAAAATTGTTTTAAGGCTGCTGCCGAAAAACAATCACAATGTCCTGATGCTGGTTCCTTTTTATAAAGCAGGACAGGCATGTGAAGCGGTTTCTGCTATTTTCAGAGCCGGTATCGTTCCGAGTGCGCTGGAGTTTATGGAGCGGGATGCGATTGACTGGACACTGAAATTTATTGACGGTTTAAATGTAGCCGTTAAAGCCGATATCCAGGCGCATCTGCTGATTGAAGTTGACGGTAATTATCCGGATGTACTTTTTGCCGAAGCCGAAAAAATCATGCAGGTTTTGGAGCAGTTTGACATTGATGAAATTCTTTTTGCCGATACAGACGACCAGAAAAATGCTTTGTGGAAAATGAGAAGAGGTGTGGCGGAAGCGGTAAAATCCAATTCGGTTTATAAAGAAGAAGATACTGTTGTGCCGCGATATGAGCTGCCAAGACTATTGGAAGGGATCAAAACGATCGGGAACAAATACGGATTCAAATCGGTTTGTTACGGACATGCCGGTGACGGTAATTTGCATGTGAATATCATTAAAGGGGATATGACGGATGAAAACTGGAAAACGGAAGTACCGAAAGGAATCCGTGAAATTTTTGAACTTACCGTTGCCTTAAAAGGAACTTTATCCGGGGAGCACGGTATTGGTTATGTACAAAAGAATTTTATGGACATTGCGTTCAGCAAACAACAGCTGCTGTTAATGAAGAGCATTAAAGCTGTTTTTGACCCGAATAACATCCTGAATCCGGGGAAGATATTTCCAGACTCGCTATAACGTTACATAAAAAAAGCGGCTGTATTTACAGCCGCTTTTTTTATTATTCTTTCGGTAAAACCCTGTTGGCAAGTTTTCCGATCGTCAGTCCCTGCACGATGATGGAAAAGACCACTACAAAATAGGTAATTGCCAGTATCATTTGCTTGTGCGGACCTTCTTCTATGGAAAGTGCCAGCGCGATGGAAACACCGCCTCTTAAACCACCCCAGACTAAAATCTTGATGGTGCCGCGGTTGAATTTCTCTTTAAACGGAATGACCAGCGTAGGGATCCAGATGGATAAAAAGCGGGAAAATAAAACCAGTAAAATACAGATCAACCCGATTTGCCAATATCCGAGAATGTTCGGAATCAATAGCAATTCAAATCCGATGAAAAGGAATAAAATCGCATTCATGATTTCGTCGATCAGTTCCCAGAATTTATTCAGGTAGTCTTTGGTAACGGGTGACATGGCTGTTTTCTTTCCGTAATTTCCAATGATCAAACCGGCTGCTACCATTGTTAATGGTCCGGAAATGTGCATGGTATGAGCAATAAGATAACCGCCCATAACTACCGATAGGGTAATTAAAACGGAAACCTTGTAATCGTCAATTTTACGCATGGCATTGGAAGCGGTGATTCCCAACAGGATTCCCAACAGGAAACCGCCGAGGGCTTCTTTTATAATGAGCCAGGAAATATGTCCGAATGAAAGGTCAATCGCCCTGCCTTGTGCCAGTTGCAAAATTACGGCAAAGACCACAACGGCAACCCCGTCGTTAAAAAGGGATTCTCCGGCTACTTTTGTTTCCAGCGATTTTGGAACGTTGGCATTTTTAAGGATTCCCAAAACGGCAATAGGATCGGTAGGGGAGATTAAAGCACCAAACAGCAAACAATAAATGAATGGCATGTCGATGGACAATAACGGAAATATGTTGTATAACAGTACGCCTACAAGTAACGTAGACAGGATTACACTAAATGTGGAAAAGACCATAATGGGCCATCGCTGTTCTTTTAAATCCACGAGGTTAATGTGGATCGCACCGGCAAATAACAGGAAGTTTAACATGGCGCCCATCAGGACTTCGGTAAAATCCACCTCACTGATGAGTTTGGAAAACCGGGTTAAGGTGTCGGGGAAAATATGCCCGAAAACAACTAAAATAATGGAGGTAATCATGGCGATTATCATTACCCCGATAGTGGAAGGCAGTTTTAAAAACCGAATGTTTAAATAAGCGAAAAATGAGGCTAAAACGAGTAAAATTGAAAAAGAATAGTATAACTCCATACTAATAATTTAAGGGTTAAAGGATTATTTTATAGGCAATAAATTTTATGCTGTAAAAAGGTAAGGAAAAAATATAAAAAAGATGTTAAGCCTATTATAAAAATAAAAAAACCCGATGATTATCGGGTTTTTTTAACTATTTCGAAAAATTAGATTATTCGTTTACAATAACCCATTCGCCGGAAGCCAACAGGCTCTCCGCTTTTTTGAATTTCATGGTTTCTGATTTTCCGGTCATGACATGTTTAATGGTAACATTGTCATTACGGTTAATTTTCGGCGCATCGCGAACAATAGTTTCCGTTACCGGTTGTTGTTGCTGTGCCTGTGAAGCCTGGTAGTTTTTCTCAGCAATTTCTTCCGAGTTTAAAACTTCTTCTTTAGAAATCGTGTACTCTTCCTGTACCTGTACTTCTTCGGCTTCCTGGATGTTGTTTGGGTTTTGTGACGGTAAATCTCCTTTGAAAAGGAATGAAATTACTTCTTTGTTTACGTTGTCTAACATGTTTTTGAACAGGTTGAACGCTTCGAACTTATAAATAAGTAGCGGGTCTTTTTGTTCGTGAACGGCTAACTGAACGGATTGTTTCAATTCGTCCATTTTACGTAAGTGTTTTTTCCAGGCCTCATCCACAATCGCTAATGTGATGTTTTTCTCGAAATCACCAATTAACGATTTTCCTTCTGTTTCGTAAGCTTTTTGTAAATCTGTGTAAACATTCAAGGATTTGATACCGTCTGTAAACGGAACGACAATACGCTCAAACTGACCGTTGTTGTTTTCGTATACGTTTTTGATTACCGGATATGCTTCTTTAGCACTTCTTTCCGATTTATCAGTATAATGCTGTAAAGCTGCTTTATATACTTTTCCGATTACTTCACGCTCTGTTAATCGTGCGAAGTCGCTTTCTGCAACAGGAGAACTGATTGCGAAATAACGGATTAGTTCAAATTCGAAGTTTTTATAGTCTCCGGCCGCTTTGTTTTGTTCTACGATTAGTTCGCAAACGTCATACATCATGTTTGCTAAATCCACTTTCAGACGCTCTCCGTGTAACGCGTGTTTTCTACGTTTGTAAACTACTTCACGTTGTGCATTCATAACGTCGTCATATTCTAACAAACGTTTACGAACACCGAAGTTGTTTTCTTCCACTTTTTTCTGAGCTCTTTCGATAGACTTGGTCATCATGGAGTGCTGAATTACTTCACCATCTTTTAATCCCATTCTGTCCATAACTTTTGCTACTCTTTCGGAACCGAACAAACGCATTAAGTTATCTTCCAGAGAAACATAGAACTGAGAACTTCCCGGATCTCCCTGACGTCCTGCACGACCTCTTAACTGACGGTCTACACGACGGGAATCGTGACGCTCGGTACCGATAATTGCCAAACCACCTGCTGCTTTCACTTCTTCAGTTAATTTAATATCCGTTCCACGACCAGCCATGTTGGTAGCAATTGTCACTACTCCCGGTTTACCGGCTTCGGCAACAATTTGTGCTTCCTGTTTGTGTAATTTCGCATTCAATACGTTGTGGTTAACCCCGCGCATTTTCAGCATTCGGCTTAATAACTCGGAGATCTCTACCGAAGTAGTACCGATCAATACCGGTCTTCCAGCCTGTGAAAGTTCTACAACGTCTTCAATTACCGCGTTGAATTTTTCACGAACCGTTCTGTAGATTAGATCTTCTTTATCTTTTCGGGCAATTCCTCTGTTTGTAGGAATTTCAACTACGTCTAATTTGTAGATTTCCCAGAACTCACCTGCTTCCGTTACAGCAGTACCGGTCATACCGGATAGTTTGCTGTACATTCTGAAGTAGTTTTGCAGGGTAATCGTAGCGAATGTTTGTGTAGCCGCCTCAATTTTTACATTTTCTTTAGCTTCAATCGCCTGGTGTAATCCGTCAGAATAACGACGGCCATCCATGATACGTCCTGTTTGCTCGTCAACGATCAGAATTTTGTTATCCATGATAACGTATTCCGTGTCTTTTTCAAATAGGGTATAGGCTTTTAAAAGCTGAGTTAACGTGTGGATACGCTCGCTTTTTACACCGAAATCCTGGAATAGTTTTTCTTTTGCTTCGGCTTCTTCTTCTTTTGAAAGTTTTAGTTTTTCAATCGCAGCGATTTCCGTTCCGATATCCGGTAAGATAAAGAACGTTTCGTCTGTATCTTTAGAAAGGAATTTGATTCCGTTATCGGTTAATTCTACCTGATTGTTTTTCTCTTCGATTACAAAGTATAAAGCTTCGTCAACTTTTGGCATCTCACGGTTGTTGTCTGCCATGTATTGATTCTCTGTTTTCTGAAGGATTTGTTTCATTCCTTCCTCACTCAGGAATTTAATTAAAGCTTTATTTTTTGGTAAAGCACGGTGCGCTCTTAATAACTGGAAACCACCGTCTTTTGTATTTCCTTCTTTTAACAGACGTTTCGCTTCGGTTAAGAATCCGTTTGCCAATTGTCTTTGAAGGCTGTATAAGTTTTCTACTTTTGGTTTTAGTTCGTTAAATTCATGACGATCTCCCTGCGGAACCGGACCGGAAATGATTAACGGTGTACGGGCATCATCGACTAATACGGAGTCAACCTCATCGACAATAGCATAGTTGTGTTTTCTTTGTACCAGTTCAGCCGGCGAATGCGCCATGTTGTCTCTCAGGTAGTCAAAACCAAATTCATTGTTTGTTCCGTAGGTAATGTCTGCTTCGTAGGCTTTTTTACGACCTTCCGAGTTGGGCTGGTGGTTGTCAATACAGTCTACAGTTAAGCCGTGGAATTCAAATAAAGGTGCTTTCCACGAGCTGTCACGTTTGGCAAGGTAGTCATTCACGGTTACCAGGTGAACACCGTTTCCGGTTAAAGCATTTAAATAGATTGGTAAGGTTGCAACCAACGTTTTACCTTCACCGGTTTGCATCTCGGCAATTTTACCCTGATGCAATACAACACCACCAATTAACTGAACGTCATAGTGGATCATATCCCAGGTGATTTCTTTTCCGGCAGCATTCCAGGTATTTGCCCAAACGGAGTTGTCTCCTTCAATAACGATATAGGGTTTTGAAGCCGACAATTCGCGGTCTCTGGATGTAGCTGTTACGGTAATATGGGTATTTTCTTTGAAACGACGTGCCGTTTCTTTTACAACAGCAAAGGCTTCCGGCAGGATCTCTAATAAAGTCTTTTCAGAAAGATCGTAAGCTTCTTTTTCAATAGCGTCTATAGAAGCATATAGGTCTTCTCTTGCATCAATGTCATCCGTTTTTTCAACCTCTTGTTTTAAGGCTTCTATTTTAGCGTCTTTTTCAGCTCTCGCTTTCTTAAGCTGATCCTTAAAATAGGTCGTCTTATTTCTTAAGTCATCATTTGATAAAGCTGCTAATGCTCCTTCAAATGATTTGATTTTGTTAATAATCGGTTGAATCGCTTTTACGTCTTTTTGAGATTTGTCTCCCACAAAAGCTTTTAATATGCTGTTTACGAAACTCATAATTTTTTAGTTTTCTAATAAAGGTGTGCAAATTTAAGCAAAAAAAAAGCCTCTTTGAGAGACTTTTTCTTTGCTTCTTATTTTTTAATATTCATCCTCATTCCAAAGATAATCTTCGTCTGTAGGATAGTCGGGCCAAATCTCTTCCATTGATTCATAGATTTCTCCTTCGTCTTCTATAGATTGCAGGTTTTCCACTACTTCTAACGGAGCTCCTGTTCTGATAGCATAGTCGATAAGTTCATCCTTTGTGGCTGGCCACGGCGCATCGCTTAAATAGGATGCTAATTCTAATGTCCAATACATCTTATTATCGATTTATAGTTTTATGCAAAAATAAATTTTCTACTGAAATAGTCAAGTAAAATTTCGTTTATTTTAAAAAAAGTTAAGAACGTTTTTTTCGTTTCCCATTTTTGAAAGGTTTTTCATCAGTAATCTGATCAAAACAAATCTTCATAATGAAACAAAACGAATGCCTATGATTTCCGTGGAATCCATTTTACTTCATCGGCCTGCAGGTCAAATGACAACTTTCGTGCCAATACGAACAGATAGTCAGAAAGTCGGTTCAGATAGGTTAAAACTAACGTATCAATAGGTTCCAGTTCATGTAAATGTGTCGCTAATCGTTCTGCACGGCGGCAAACGCAGCGTGCAATATGACAATATGACACGGTTGTGTGTCCGCCCGGTAAAACAAAATGTGTCATAGGAGGCAGGGCAGTATCCATATTGTCGATTTCTTTTTCTAAGAATTCGATGTCTTCCGGAGAAATCCGGTTGATGTTCAAACGCTGCTGACCGTTTTTTAAAACTTCTTTTTCCGGTGGTGTGGCTAAAATAGCCCCCAGGGTAAAAAGACGGTCCTGGATTTCAATTAATACATTTTTATAAAGTGTATTGATATCCTGGTCACGGATCAGTCCGATGTGGGAGTTCAGTTCGTCTACGGTGCCGTAGCTGTCTATCCGGATATGGTGTTTCGGAACACGTGTACCGCCAAATAAGGCAGTGGTTCCTTTGTCGCCGGTTTTAGTATATACTTTCATGATGTTATCGTTATTGTTTATGCATGTTGTCACTTTCTATTACACCGTCTCTCAAACGGATAATGCGGTGGGCGTGTGCGGCGATGTCTTCTTCGTGGGTAACCAGGATAACAGTATTGCCGTTTGCATGAATGTCATTGAAAAGATTCATGATCTCAACAGATGTTTTACTGTCCAGGTTTCCCGTTGGTTCATCGGCAAGGATAATGGATGGTTTGTTAACCAATGCTCTTGCCACGGCAACACGCTGACGCTGTCCTCCGGATAGCTGGTTTGGCTTGTGGTCCATACGGTCACCCAAACCTACCTGTTTCAGAACTTCTGTAGCTCTTACATCCCTTTCGCTTTTGGAAAAACCGGCATAGACCATTGGCAGGGCTACGTTATCCAAAGCCGTTGTTCTGGGTAATAGGTTGAACGTCTGGAAAACGAAACCGATTTCTTTGTTCCGGATTTCTGCCAGTTCATCATCTTCCATTTTACTAACATCTTTTCCGTTCAGGATATATCCGCCGGAGGTAGGTGTGTCCAAACAGCCCAATATGTTCATTAATGTTGATTTTCCGGAACCGGAAGGGCCCATTAAAGCAACATACTCTCCTTTATTAATCGTTAAGTCAATACCTTTTAAAACATAAACAGTTTCATTGCCAAGAGGGAAATCTCTTGTGATGCCTTTGATTTCTATAATTGGTGTAGCCATTGGAATAGAAGAATAGTTATTTAAATTTTAGTTTTTAAAATTACTAAAAAGGATTTCGTAATATCCTATAAGTTGGATAAACTTTAGAAATGTTACAAAATAATCCTGTTAAACACGAATTGTAAAATGTTCTTTTTCCTGTTCCCTGCGGAAGAATACCAATCCCCATTGGAAAGTATCGATGGTTACCGTTACTTTAGGATGATTTTTGATGTGCTGCCAGGCTTCGTCCATTTGTTCCGACCAGTGAATGTCGTCGAAAATCCAGACCGTATCGTTGGTAATGGTGGGTAACAGTAATTCAAAATAATGCAGTGTTGCTTCTTTTTGATGGTTGCCGTCAAAATAGATACAATCGTATGTTGTGTCGCTGGTCAGGTTTTCTTTAAAGTAGGCGTCAAATTCCGATACAACGGAATGGATATTATTAAAGTTAAATTGGCTGAAATTTTCCCGGGCAACCTTTGCTGTTTCCGGACAGCCTTCAAGGGTGGTTATGGCTGCTTTTTTATTGCCTAATGACAATGCGGATGTCGCTAATCCGACCGATGTTCCTATTTCCAGGATGGTATCGGGTTGGAAATAATGAACTATCCGGTATAATAGTTTTGCTCTTTTCTTTGTAATGCCAGCAGTTTTGGCAATCTGAGCGATCTGCCTGTTATCCGATTTGAAGACTCTTGATCCGGCACCGAAATCGGTTATCCGGATATGCGTTTTATTGTTTAAAAGGGCTTGTCTGTACTTTTTTAAAATCCCGTATTCCGCTTTTGCTTTGCTGTCATAAAAGCATTTGGTTATCAGGCTGAAAACAAAAGGAGAGTGAACTCCGTGCTGATTTTTGGAGTTCCGGAGGAATTTTAAATAGGATTGTATTTGAAATAGCATAAAAATGTTTACAAAGAAGTGCGAAGATACAAATTAGGAAAGATAATAGTGAAAGGCGATTAGTAAAAGGTAAATGACAAAAGGCAAGAGGCAAAAGGCAAAAGGCAATGGGTAAAAGGCAATAAGGATGAAGACGTTTTATCGCTACTTTAAAAGATTATATTTGCGACCTTGAAATAATACACATTTTATGATGTTGAAGGAAGAAATAGAGGATAATACTATAATAACTCCGGAAGAAATTGATCGCTGTATTGCTGTATTGGCACAATTAAATACGGATACAGATCAGATATTTGAGATTCCTAAAGCGCAAAGAATTGCTTTGCTTAAAGAGGCTGGCAGGTTTTCCAGACCGGATAGAGACGAGTTTTCCAGACGGATTAAAGGTGGTAAAGAAGCCGCCAAACGTAAAAAGGAAAAGAAAGATAAAACGGCACGTAAAGAAACCGGAATTCGCCATGCCCGTGAAGCCAGTATATTTGTTGCGCCAAAATTATTGTCGTATAACGATCTTGCTCACAAGGAACAATTAGAGTTGGAAACACCCAGAAATTGTTATGTGTGTAAAACGAAATTCACGAAGATGCACCACTTTTATGATACAATGTGTAGCGATTGTGGTGATTTTAATTATGCCAAACGTTTCCAAACGGCAGATGTAAAAGGACAGGTAGCTGTTATAACAGGTTCTCGTTTAAAAATAGGATATCATATTACTTTGATGCTTTTGCGTGGTGGAGCGACTGTAATTGCTACAACCCGTTTTCCCGTTGATTCTGCTTTGAGGTTTTCTAAAGAAGAAGATTTTATGGAGTGGGGGCATCGTTTAAAAATCCATGGATTGGATTTGCGACATATTCCCAGTGTGGAGATCTTTTGCAATTTTATTGAGCAAAAGTACGAACGATTGGATATTTTGATCAACAACGCTGCACAAACCGTGAGACGTCCTGCTGGATTTTATACCCATTTAATGGAAAATGAAGAGCGTGTAATCAATACTTTACCGAAACAAGTGCAGGATTTATTGCAAGATCATACAAATTGTTTGGATGAATTAAAAATATTGACTTCAGGAGCTTCTCCCAATCAAAATATGCCGGTAACCTGGCATGGACCTGAACCCGGAATTGGGCTGCGCGCTTCGGCGAAATTATCTCAGATTCCTTATTCTTTTGATAATGCTTTGGTGGCCAATGAAGTTTTCCCGGAAGGAGAACTCGATGCGGATTTACAACAAGTGGATTTGCGAAAAACGAACAGCTGGCGTTTGCGATTAGGACAAATAGAAACAACGGAAATGATTGAAGTGCAACTGGTAAATTCGGTTGCGCCTTTTGTGTTGTGCAATCGCCTTTCGGAAGTAATGAAGAAAGAAAATACGGGGCAAAAACACATTATAAATGTTTCGGCTATGGAAGGTAAATTTCATCGCTTTTTTAAAGAAGACCGCCATCCACATACAAATATGGCAAAAGCGGCTCTGAACATGTTAACACATACTTCATCAGGAACGTTAGCAAAGCATGGTATTTTTATGAATGCTGTAGATACCGGTTGGGTAACGGATGAAGATCCTGCCGAATTAGCGAAAAAGAAACAAGAACTGGAAGATTTTCAGCCGCCATTAGATATTGTAGATGGTGCTGCAAGAGTTATGGACCCATTATTTGATGGAATCAATACCGGAAAACACTGGTGTGGGAAATTCTTAAAAGATTATAATCCGATTCCCTGGTAGTTTTTTTACAGGCAGTAAAAATAAAAACCACAACAGTATTATAGCTGTTGTGGTTTTTATTTGCTTAAATCGGATTTTATTGGTTTACTCAGGCTTTATATGATTGCTTAAGTAATGATATGGTGAAAAATGGATTTAATTTATTGAAATTAATTTAATATCAAAAATAAGTACTGAACCTCCCGGAATAGAGCTGTAGTCATTGTTTCCATATCCTAAATGAGCAGGTACCAAAAGGATACCGCTGCCTCCGGTTTTAAAATAAGGGATGCCTTCTGTCCATCCTTTTACAACTTGATCCAGGCCAAAAGAAATCCCGTCGGGACTACTTTGGTCAAATACTTTCCCGTCTGTAAAATAGCCTTTATAGGCTACTGTTACATTAGAGGATGCGATTGGCTGTGATCCGGTTCCGGGTTCTTTGATCACATAATATAAACCGGAATCACTTCTGTGTGCATCTAATTTATTTTTAGCTATATAATCGCTGATTTCCTGTTCGTTTTGGGCAACATAATCAATCATTTCTGTTTTTTTGTTTTTAGAACAAGAAACAAAAAGGGTTAAAGCTAATAGTGCTGATAAAAGGTGTTTCATGTAAAAAATATTTTTTAAAGGTGTAAGTATATTTGTTTTCTCCTTTGAGGGTTGCGGAAATTATCCTTCCAGTTTTGCTGAAAGTTCAAACCAGCGTTCTTCTTTGGCCTCTATTTTATTGATAATGTTTTGCAGCTCATTCGCTTTCTTTTCGATGCTGTCATCGGCAACTTTTCCATCGGAGAATAATTGCTCGATTTTAGCTTTATCCATTTCTAAATCCTTGATTTCCCGTTCAAGTTTTTGATATTCTTTCTGTTCGTTGAACGATAAATTTCCGGTTGAATTATTTTGCTTCCAATCTTTCTTTTCGGCTTTGTTTTCTTCTTTCTGTGCAACATCAGCACTGTCTTCATAAGCTCTGAAATCGGAATAGTTTCCGGGGAAGTTTTCAATTTCACCATTTCCTCTGAAAACGAATAAATGATCCACAATTTTATCCATAAAATACCTGTCGTGCGATACAACAAGCAGGCAGCCCGGATAATCTAAAAGGAAGCTTTCCAAAACGTTTAGCGTTACAATATCCAAATCGTTTGTAGGCTCATCGAGAATTAGAAAGTTTGGATTCTGAATCAAAACGGTACATAAATACAGTCGTTTTAATTCACCACCGCTTAATTTTTCGACATAATCATATTGCTTTTTAGGATCAAAAAGAAAACGTTCCAATAATTGTGAAGCAGAAATCATACGTCCTTTTGCAAGCGGGATATATTCGCCGTATTCCTTGATAACATCAATAACACGCTGACCTTGTTTCGGATTGATTCCGCTTTGGGTGTAATAACCAATTTTAATGGTTTCCCCTTTTACAACACGACCGCTATCTAACGGAAGTGTCCCTGTAAGAAGGTTTAAAAAAGTTGATTTTCCGGTTCCGTTTTTACCGATGATTCCGATACGTTCTCCCCGTTGAAAATCAAAACTGAAATTATCAAGAATAACGTGGTCTTTAAATTTTTTGGAAATTTTGTGAAGCTCGATGATCTTGCTTCCCATACGCTCCATGTTGATTTCCAGCTCAACCTGGTTTTCTTTACGTCGGCTTTGTGCCTTTTCCTTGATAACATAAAAATCATCCTGACGGGATTTTGACTTTGTGGTTCTCGCTTTTGGCTGACGGCGCATCCATTCCAATTCTTTTACGAATAAGTTTTTGGCTTTATCAATACTGGAATTTTCAGAAGCAATCCGTTCTTCTTTTTTCTCTAAATAATAGGAATAGTTTCCTTTGTACTGGTATAGTTTTCCGTTGTCTAATTCAAGGATTTCGTTGCAAACACGTTCTAAAAAGAAACGGTCGTGCGTTACCATAAACAACGTGATGTTTTCTTTTGCAAAATAGCTTTCAAGCCACTCGATCATTTCAAGATCCAGGTGGTTCGTTGGCTCATCCAGAATCAGTAAATCCGGGCGGTTGATCAGAATGATGGCTAATGAAAGACGTTTTTTCTGTCCACCGGAAAGATTTTTTACTTTTAGTTTAAAATCCTCCAGTTTTAATTTGAATAAAATTTGTTTGTATTGCGTTTCGAAATCCCAGGCATTATGCTGATCCATTCCGTCAAAAGCTTTCTGATAAGCTTCTTCGTCATCCGGATTTTCCAGCGCTTTTTCATACGCTTCAATTATTTTAAGGGTTTCATTATCGGAAGCAAAAATGCTTTCTTCGATCGTGAGCTCTTCCTGCAAATTATTATTTTGCGACAGAAACGCCATCCGGATTCCTTTTCTTAAAACTACCTGGCCGGTATCCGGTTCTTCCAAACCATTAATAATACTCATAATTGTTGTTTTTCCAGAGCCGTTTTTGGCAATGAAAGCAATTTTTTGATCTTTATTGATTCCGAACGAAAGATTCTCAAACAAAACACGTTCGCCAAATGATTTGGATATATTTTCTACAGAAAGGTAATTCACGATGGATATTTTTTGCAAAAGTAAGCTTTATTTGTTATTTACTTTTTGGAAATTTTTGATAATCGTAAAGCAGGAAAATTTTTACTTTTGACACCATTTTTAAAAGCATTTATAATGAAAAAGAAGTCTTTAGCCGTGTTGGCTTTGGCAGTCAGTACTTTAATGCTGCATTCCTGCAGTTACGGAACCTATACAAAAGAAACGTTTACCCCATTAATGGACTCTGCTCCGGTTTGTGAAAAGCTGCCGGAAACTGTAGCGTTGTATTTTGAAGGAGAAAAAACAGATTTTGATTATATTAAAATAGGACTGATACAGGTAGAAGGTGCAAAAGATACTCCACAGGAGAAATTGTTAGCAGAATTTAAAGCACTGGCAAAGCGTAACTGTGCCAATACGATTATCCATATCAAAAAGCTGTATAAAACCAGAACACAGGGATGGATTTTGAGCGATGATAAACCGGAAGGAGTATGAGGCGGAAGTTTTTCATGGTATTGCTGTGAGCAAAGGTTAAAAAATGCAGCAGTTGTATATATTCTTTCCGTTTTGAAAATTTACTAATTATATTTGTTGCATGCAGTTATCGGTTATCATCCTTAATTATAATGTCCGTTATTTTTTAGAACAATGTGTTTTGAGTGTCCAAAAGGCATTGCAGCATATTGACGGTGAGATTGTTGTAGTCGATAATGCTTCACCGGATAACAGCTGTCAGATGATGCGGGAGCGTTTTCCCGACGTTACTTTAATCGCGAATAAAGACAATCTGGGTTTTCCGAAAGGGAATAATATTGGTGTTGCGATAGCCAAAGGAAAATACGTTTGTATTTTAAACCCGGATACGGTAGTGGCGGAAGATACTTTTGAAAAAGTACTGGCTTTTGCTGAAAAACAACCCGATTCCGGAATTATCGGCTGTAAGCTCATTGATGGAACCGGAAATTTTCTGCCGGAATGCAAACGGGGTGTGCCTACGCCCTGGGTCGCTTTTACCAAGATTGCCGGCTTGTATAAAATCTTTCCGGCATCAAAATACTTCAATAAATATTATGCCCAGCATATAGCGGAAAATGAAACCGGGAAAGTCGATATACTGGTAGGCGCTTTTATGGTTTTAGAAAGGAAGCTGTATCTGGAAGTGGGCGGATTTGACGAGGACTGTTTTATGTATTCGGATGATATTGACCTGTCTTATCTGGTTTTAAAGACCGGAAAATCCAATTATTACTTTCACGACACTACCGTTATACATTATAAAGGAGAAAGTACCGTAAAAGATGGTACCTATATGAAGCGTTTCCGGGAAGCGATGCAGTTCTTTTACAAAAAACACTTTAGAACGTCTCTTTTCTTTGATGTTTTTATGCGGCTGGGAACGTTTGCTTTTGCAACGTTTAAAAAAAACCAATCGAAAAAAACAGTCCGGAATATTGCAGAATACGCCTTGATTTCTACCAGTGAAAGCCTGAAAAAGAAATTGGAAAAGCAACTGCAAAAAAAGCTCTCCGTACATAATGATATTAATGAAAATGCGTTATTTTCGCAAGCGGTTAGCGATAAAAAGCAAATCGAGATACTATTGGATAATACCGGTGTCCGTTTTAAAGAGATTATTGCTTTTCTGGAAGAAAATAAAAATAAGAATTTCACTTTTAAAATCATTCCGGCAGGCACTTCTTATGCTATAGGAAGTAACAGTAGTAATGACAGAGGTGAGATAATAGAAATCGTGTAAAAAATTGCATTTTGTGGAATTATAAATTAAAATAATTAGTAATTTTGCAAACCAAATAGGAAAACACAACTTTAGTTTAAAGATATGGCAAAGTTTGAATTGAAATTACCCAAAATGGGGGAAAGTGTTGCGGAAGCAACGATAACCAACTGGTTGAAAAAAGTAGGAGAAACCATTGAAGCGGATGAAGCGGTTTTGGAAATTGCTACGGATAAAGTAGATAGTGAAGTACCTTCGGAAGTTTCCGGTACTTTGGTTGAAATTCTTTTCAATGTTGACGATGTAGTACAGGTTGGTCAGACGATTGCTATCATCGAAACTGAAGGTGGTGCTGTAGAAGCGCCAAAACAGGAAGCGGCTCCGGCTGCTGTTGCAGAAATTGCCAAAACAGTAGAAGCTGCCGTTGCGGTTGCTGCTCCGGCTGATTTTTCGGATTCTGATAAATTCTTCTCGCCATTAGTGAAAAATATCGCTAAAGAAGAAGGTGTTTCAGTAGCAGAATTAGAAGCGATCAACGGAACAGGAAAAGACGGACGCGTTACTAAAAATGATATTTTAGAGTATGTTAAAAATAGAGGAAACCAACCGGTAGCGGCTCCTGCAAAAGCAGTGGAAGCGCCTAAGGCGGCTCCTCAGCCACAAGCTGCAGCTCAAAAAGCGGTTCCGGTTTCGGTTAACGGCGGTGACGAGATTGTGGAAATGGACAGAATGCGTAAGCTGATTTCAGGTTATATGGTTCAGTCTGTTCAGACTTCGGCACACGTTCAGTCGTTTATTGAAGTGGATGTGACGAACATCGTAAAATGGAGAGATAAAGTTAAAAGTGCTTTTGAAAAGAGAGAAGGAGAGAAATTAACATTCACACCAATCTTTATGGAAGCAGTTGCCAAAGCTTTAAAAGATTTCCCGGGAATGAATATTTCTGTAGATGGTGACTATATCATTAAAAAGAAAAATATCAATTTAGGAATGGCTGCTGCATTACCAAACGGAAACCTTATTGTTCCGGTAATTAAAAATGCAGATCAGTTAAACCTTGTTGGAATGGCTAAGGCGGTTAACGATCTTGGAAACCGCGCTAAAGCCGGTAAATTAAAGCCGGACGATACTCAGGGTGGAACATATACGGTAACGAATGTGGGAACTTTTGGCAGTGTTTTCGGAACACCAATCATCAACCAGCCGCAGGTAGGTATCTTAGCTTTAGGAGCGATCAGAAAAGTACCGGCTGTTATTGAAACTCCTGAAGGTGACTTTATCGGAATCCGTCAGAAAATGTTCTTATCGCACAGTTATGACCACAGAGTTGTTGACGGTGCCTTAGGAGGAAGTTTCGTTAAACGCGTTGCAGATTATTTAGAAGCATGGGATATTAACAGAGATGTATAATATCTGATAAATACTAAAAAAAAACCCTGAATTAATTCAGGGTTTTTTTATGCTGTTTCGTAAAGGTTGGCGGCTTTTCCTAATCGGCGTTGGATCTGCCGGACTAAATGTTTCGGGGTTAGCACTTTTACGGATTCGCCGAATCCTAAAATTTCGCGCTCCAGTTCAAAATTTAAAACCACATCGATCCGGATGAGTATTCCCTGTTCATTATCACTGAGAACCTGCTGGGAATGGTGCAGCGGCTTGGTTACCACATAGGGCGCCATATTCCTGTCGAATTGTAAAACTACTTTTTGAGCCCTGTCTTTATACGTTTTTGTCACACCTAAGGTATCGTCAAAATAAAGGTCAAAATCGACACCTTCATAGTCAATAAAAATATCCCCGGGTGAAGTGTGGAACTCTTCAATCCGGTCTAATGCCAGCGTAATAAGACAAATCCCTTTTTTGGGCTTGGCAATTAAAAACCAGCGGTTCCGGTATTCTTTTAATAAATAAGGATGATACATGTCTTTTCTGGATGCTTTTGCCCTGAACGAACGGTATGTTATTAATAAAGGTGTTTTATTTAAAATAGCCTGATACAGCGGATTGATATGTTCAATTCCTTTTAACTGCCTGTTGTTTTCAAACTGTATATAATTCTTGGTCTTATCGGAAGATTTGTGGAGATTGTTTTCCAGTTTGGCAATCATATCACTCATTTCATCAAAATAACTGAAACTGTTTAACTGTTTTAAAACACTAACGATCTCTTTCATCTTTTCCATGTCTGCCGTGTTGATGGGAGAATTGGTAATGCTGAAATCCGGATCTTCATACGTATAGAACTTCTTGTCGGTTACGATTATCGGGGCATTATAACCCAGACGGTCACTGCGCATCATCTGGATATCGCCCTGAATGGTGCGTTTGCTGATTCCGGAAGTTATGCCTTCATATTCGTATAAGGCATCGGAAACCTTTTCGATCAAATCTTCCAGAGTCCATTTTCGGAACCGGTTTTTTAAGCAATAGTCGATGGTTTTGTAGCGGATTAAGGCCAGTTTGTTGGTTGCCATAATTCAGATAGGTGCTGTTTAAGCGTTATTTCTTCAAATGTATCACTTCAAATATATTTAAAAAATAAAAACATGCGCAATGTATTTGCGTAGTTTTTGTTCATGTTTCCTTTTTTATTAAAATTAATTTCTGTAACTGATTTGTTTTTAGTGTTTTGTGAAAAATATTAAAATTTTATACAACTACGTGTTTATGCTGCGCATATAGGCGGTCATCTTTGCAATGTCAGAATGAAACACGGTTCTGGTTTTAAAAAAGAGTTACTTCGAACCTGGTTTGATTCCTGCTCTTTTTGACTGTTACCCGGTTATAAAAAAGAAATTAAAATGAAAACAATAATAATAGAAAAGTTAAAAGAAATAGAAAAAGCGAACAATATAAAAATACTGTTTGCCTGCGAATCCGGAAGCCGCGCATGGGGATTTCCATCACCGGACAGTGATTATGATGTTCGGTTTGTATATGTCCGGAATATAGAAGATTATCTGTCTGTAAGGGAATATAAAGATCAGCTTAGTTTTCCAATAACAGATGTACTGGATGTTTATGGATGGGATTTGAAAAAAGTTTTGATGTTAATGAATAAATCCAATACGACAATCTTTGAATGGTTGCAATCTCCCGAAATATATTTTGAAGAAGAAGGATTCAGGGAAGCTTTATGGAAAGTGTCACAGAATTTTTTCAGCAAAAGAAGCAATACCTTGCATTATCTGGGAATAGC
Source organism: Flavobacterium inviolabile (assembly GCF_013389455.1). Lineage (NCBI taxonomy): Bacteria > Pseudomonadati > Bacteroidota > Flavobacteriia > Flavobacteriales > Flavobacteriaceae > Flavobacterium > Flavobacterium inviolabile. The sequence continues at coordinate 1,832,108 of NZ_CP058278.1, forward strand.
AAAAAGCGCATCGGCAACAATAGAAACGGGCAATGAAATAAAAATCAAAAAACTGTTTTACATACTGCGTCCGCTATTAGCGGCAAAATGGTGTCTTGAAAAAGGAACAATAGCGCCAATGACAATAGAAAACCTGATGAAAACCATAACGGAAGTCAGTGTTTTTGAACGGATAATGTTTCTGATAAAGCAAAAGGAAACTGCCGTCGAAGATTTTAAAGTGGTTATAGAAGAACCGTTACAGGTATTTATAAATAAGGAATTTGAAAAAGCTTCGGAAGCGGTGAAAGCATTTGGAAAAGATGTTTTTCAAACAGAACAGCTGGATACTTTTTTTAAAGAAATAATAGAATGTTATGACAATAAAAGAGATAAAAGAGATAAAAGAGAAAGGACTGCTACTGTTTGAATGTGTTAGTGGTAGCAGAGCCTATGGACTCGACACGGCAGCATCAGATACCGATATAAAAGGAGTGTTTTATTTGCCTGAAGAACAATTTTACGGGTTGGATTATGTGGCTCAGGTTAATAGTGAGTCAAATGATGAGGTCTATTATGAATTAGGCAGATTTGTGGAATTACTAATAAAAAACAATCCTAATATATTGGAACTATTAGCCACGCCGAAAGAAAGCATTCTGTTTAAACATCCCATCATGAACAATCTTTCTATAGAGATGTTTCTGTCTAAACAGATAAAAGATACTTTTGCCGGTTATGCTATGACACAGGTGCGTAAGGCAAAAGGATTGAAGAAAAAAATACTGAACCCATTACCGATAGCGCGGAAAGATGTTATGGATTTTTGCTTTATAGTTCAGGGCTATACAACGGTTGCCCTGAAAAATTGGTTAAAGCAGGAAAACTATAATCAGGAACAATGCGGATTAATCAAGCTTCCTCATTTAAAAGGGATGTATGCCTTGTTTTATGATCATGATCAATCCTTTCAATATAGCGGAATCGTGAGAAATGATCAGTCTAATGAGGTTTGTCTTTCTTCTGTTCCTAAAAATGAAAACGAAAAAGCGTATCTGTTTTTCAATTTTGACGCGTACTCCTCATATTGTAAAGAGTATAGGGAATATTGGGAATGGGTGGAAAAAAGAAATGAAGAAAGATATAAAACCAACCAGCAGCATAAAGGAGGGTACGATTCCAAAAACATGATGCATACAATAAGGCTGCTGCAAATGGCCGAAGAAGCTTTGGTTACAGGCCGGTTAAATGTAAAAAGAGAAAATAGAGAGGAGTTATTAGCGATAAAATCAGGAGCAAAAGCGTATGAAGAATTGCTGGCAAAAGCGGAAAGTTATATAAACCGGATTGAATGCTTTTACAGAGCGAGTTGTTTAAAGGATCAGCCGGATGAAAAACTGGCGAAAGAAATATTGGTTAACATGCGAAAAGAATTGTATGCTGAATAGTAACAATTATATAGCAAAATGTTGTTTCCAAACGGGCGGGAAAATCAAATAAAATTATTATATTTGATTCTCCCGCCTTATCTTTTCAATCCCCAGAAAAAAGAAAAAACTAAAGTACAAAGAAACGCTCTTTGTGTGTTCGTATGCTTAAAAACGATAGAATGGAATTAGATATAGTTGTTAAACAAATAGGTAAAAAACGTCCGGTAATCGAAAGGCAAAAGATTGTATTGGTCAATTCGGATGTTTTGGTAAGCTTAAAGGAGCTGATCTTAAAAATCGTTCAGATTAAAGCAGAAGAATATAATAATAAAACTATCGATACCGAAGAATACGATACAACACATTCGCCGTCGGAAGAATATCTTTCTGCATTAACACAAACCGGAAAAGCAGGATTTCAAAATATCTATAACGAGAACAAAGTAGATATTGCAGCCGCTCAGGAAAATGCATTATTGTCCTATGAAGATGGATTATATGCTGTTTTTTATGGAGATGATGAAATGTCAGACAGTAATCAGGTCATTGATTTAAGCGAAAAAAAAGAACTAACATTTATAAGGCTGACTTTCCTTGTGGGAAGTTATTGGTAGTAATATTTAAATTATGTAATCATGTCGATTGAAACTTTTTTAAAGCAGAGAGAAATTAAGAATCCTATTGATCAGTATAAGGAAGAGCTTCAGCAAATTGTTGAGGGAACCGGATTTTTTAAACTGTTCAAAAAGAAAAAGCTGTCTAAAAAAGCGGCCGCTTTAGGATTGGAATTGATAAAGAAGAATAAAAGCGGATATTATGGAAATGCGGCTATTACTCTTGGCTCGTCAAGAGCTGAGGTATTCAAAAATCTGATTCCGGAAAAAATCTGGGATATCCGCGAGTATTATGACTTACTGATTTATTTCTTTGGAGAAGAAAAAGCAGTATATGTGAAATATGCCTGGGAGCAAATGCCATATAAAATATACCAGAGCAGTTATTTAAGGAGATCGTTCAGAGCTCCCAATGATGAAAATTTTGCAATAATCAATCAGGTTAATTTTCTGATCAATATACTACAGCCGCTATCGAAGTACGATTATAAAACAGGAAAGACCAGTTATTACAATCTGAATATGGAGGAGCATATAGCCTATACTCATGAGTTTTATGGCAATGATAACTTTTATATATGGTCGGCTGCCATCGATTTGAATAACGAAAAAATATTCAGGCTGTTAGAAGAGATTATACAGAATAAAAGTGAAACCGGAAAAGTTTCCAGGGAATGTATTTTAGCATTGCTTAACGCTAAGAACAAAGCCGGCTGGCTGCTGGTAGAGAAATTACTGCTGGCGGCACAACGCCAGGAAGGACTTCGGCAGGTTATCGTGGAAGCTTTGGATGAAGCCAATGTGGAAGCATTGAAATACATGATAGACGTTATTTTAGAACATAAACTAACCCGCTTTTCTTCAATCGTCAGAGCGGTTGATGTCTGGACCGGTTTAGGCTGGGAGGCCGAAAAGGAAAGCACAATTAAAACAACCTTACAATTTGCTAAAGAATTTTTAAATCATCCTGAGAAAATAGCCCAGGCAATAAAAAGTACCAACAATATTGAGGTTTATATGGCGCTTTGGGCACAGGGAGTGGAGGATGTTGATAAAACCGTAGTATACTTACAGGAACTTCTTGACAAAGGAACAATTGAAAAAAAATGTCTGGCGTTAAAATTCGCAAGTGAATTATGCCATCCGGCCATAGAAATGCCCTTATACTATCAGGCTGTAAAAGAACCAAATTTACAGATTCTGGCCTTTTGTTTTAAAGGAATGAATCCCCTTTTAAATGCTAATGCGAAATCGGAGTTTTATATTAATAATGACGATTTCCCTGCTTTTTTTGACCAATTAGATGCGCTTTTAGGACAGATAAGCGAGAAAGAAAAAGTATTCGACGGAAAGGTATTTTCCTGGCTGAAAGCAAAATTCAACAGGAATGATATTTACGAAGCGATGATCTTATTAGTAGGGCAGGACAGGGGAAAACTGGACAGGATAATGGAGAACTTCTCCGGGATGGCTATAAGCCTTAGGGAATCACTAACGCGAAACATCCTGAAAGACTTCTATCAGTATTCGTTTTCGTATGGTGAAAAAAACAATAAAAATATACCTTCTGATTTTCAAAGAGAATTTGCCTTTAAGCTATTAAAAGACAGGGGCGAGGCCATAGTGGCAACAGCCATCAATACATTAAAGCCTCTTAAATTAAATGAAAAGGAATTAAACCATTTTTTTGAACTGTTTAAAAGAAAAGGAGCGACCCTAAGAATGCACCTGATCGACCTGATATTAAAGCAGGATGACGAACAGCTCAACGCCTTTATAGCAAATCTGTTAACAAACGGTGACAGCGAACAGCGAATGGCTGGTTTGGAACTAATGATAAAATTGAAAGAAGCATCGAGGCTGCTGCCGGAAATTGAAAATTGGACTGCAGCATTCAATAAAAGAGCAAAAATATCTGAAAAAGAGCAAAAAATAATCCGGCAACTTTCAGATCATAACGAAACAGCGATTCTTTCGGCAGCAAATGGCTATGGTTTATACGATCCGGAAAAAATAAGCCCTTTTGCCTTGCCGGTAATAGAAGAAGATAGTTACTATAAAAAAGCGGTAAAAGAAAATAAATATGGTTTTTCAAAACCATTGCACATCATTAAATCTGATTTGGAACAATTGAGTGCGCTTTATTTGAACAATAAGGAATATGAATATACCAGTGAAGATTATTACGGAAAAAAAGAGAAAATACTGTTAGGAAACCGGTTCTCACCAACGAGGTACTCATTTGAAGGACTTTCCTTGAGGGAGAAGTACGAATGTTATCCGTTGTTTGAGCTATGGGAAAAATGGTATCTGGATTCAAAATTACAGCCTGTAGATTTATTCCTGCTCACATTTGCAGAACGAAATGATCGGAAAGCCTGGCGGGAAATACTGGAAAATGAGGTGTTCTATTTTGCCGACTTTATCCCTAATCCTGATAACAGCCGTTATCAATGGAATAATCCGATCAGTAAAATTTTAGTAGCTTTAGGCGGGATTTACCCGTTTGAAGAGAAAAATAAATACTTGGTGGATGCCTGTATTCAGGTATATTCCAAATTGCCGGATACGGTATTGAAGTATAAAAGAAACCAGGAACAAACGAGCTATTACAGTTGGAGTCATGATGAGCACGAGTATGGCAGCGGATGGCAGGCTGAGCGCTGTTTTAATGTTTTTCTCAATGGCATCGAACTTAAACCTGATGATGAGCTTGCCAAAAAAGTCTGGAATTTATACCGGTGGAAACAATATTCGGGACTTGCTGAAAATATTGGTAAAAATGTGCCGCCGCTTTATGTTTTCTCAAGGGCCTATGAACAGCATCTGGTCACCAAGGACGAACTGATTTCTGCGATGCTGCTACCAAACAGGATTCAATGGCTGTCGGCAGATAAAAAAAATAACAGAGATGCAGATGATGTGTTGAAAGACTTTCCGTTTGTAAAGCCTTTTTTTGAAACAATAAGAGAATATCTGCTTGATATTGAATTAAAAAGGAAGAGTTCAGCAACTCCGGTAACGATTTTTGCACAAAACCTTAAAAAAATCTATGGAATTAATCGCTTTAAAGAATTATTGACCGGACTTGGTAAAGCGAGTTTATATAAAGGATATATCTATTCATGGTCGGGTTCCGAAATGAATAAACAGCAATTATTCACCAGTTTGTTAAAGAAATGTTTTCCGTTGCCAGCAGATAACCAGGACGCTTTTAATGCAGCGATGAGGGATAGTGGTATTTCGGAAAATAGATTAATAGAAGCAGCAGTATATGCACCGCAATGGCAGCAATTTATAAGTAATTATCTGGGATGGAACGGACTTGATGAAGCAATATGGTGGATGCATGCCCATACCAAAACAGCAGCTTATCAGCAAAGCAATGCTGAAGATGAAAGTGAGATCGCCAAATATTCAACATTGGATGTAGATGACTTTAAAGATGGAGCCGTTGATAAAGAATGGTTTGACAGCGCTTACAAAAAACTGGGTAAAAAACGTTGGGAACTCGTTTATAATGCCGCCAGGTATATTAGTGAAGGAAACGGGCACCGCAGGGCAAGATTGTATGCCGATACCATCTTGGGCGACCTTAAAATTCGCGAAGTTACCGCCAAAGTGAAAGATAAAAGAGATCAGGATTATTTAAGAGTATATGGATTGGTGCCGCTGAGTAAAACAAATTCTGAAAAAGACGTATTAGGACGTTACCTGTATTTGCAACAGTTTAAAAAAGAAAGCAGGGATTTCGGAGCTCAGCGACAGGCCAGTGAAGCACTTGCGATACGGGTGGCGATGGAGAATCTCGCCAGAAATGCCGGATATCCGGATCCGATTCGTTTAACCTGGGCTATGGAAACCAAACAGGTGCTGGAAATCCTTTCTGATGCTACCGAGATTAAAATCGATGATATTGTCCTGAACCTTGTTGTGGATAGCGACGGTAAAGCAGATGTTGAGGTATCTAAAGAGGGAAAAATGCTAAAATCGATTCCTGCTAAATACAAAAAAGAGAAATCGGTTCTGGCTCTTAATGAGCATAAGAAAGTTTTGAGGGAACAATTCAGCCGTTCGAGAAAAGGATTGGAAGAAGCAATGATCAGGGGTGATGAATTCCATTTTGAAGAAATGGAAGTATTGATACAGCATCCTGTAATAGCCGGACATCTTCAAAAACTCGTTTTTGTGCTGGAAAGAGAAAGTGCTGTTCATATCGGATTCTATCACAAAGGGAATCTGGTTGATTTTGCAGGAGAATTGTACCCGATACAAAAAGAAGAAACAATACGCATTGCCCATTGTTACGACTTGCATGCTTCCGGAACATGGAGGGAATTTCAGCATTATTGTTTTGAAAAAGAATTGGTGCAGCCGTTTAAACAGATTTTCAGGGAACTCTATGTGCCAACGGCAGATGAGCTGGCGGTAGGCGGTGTTTCAGGAAGATATGAAGGACATCAGGTGCAGCCTAAAAAAACAGTAGCACTCCTGAAATCCAGAGGCTGGAAAGTGGATTATGAAACGGGATTGCAGAAACTTTACAGAAAAGAAGGTTATACGGTAAAACTGTATGCTATGGCAGATTGGTTTACCCCAAGTGATGTTGAAAGCCCGACATTGGAAACTGTTGAATTTCATGATCTGAAGACCTATAAAAACATTCCTTTTTCAGAAATCGATCCCCGAATTTTTTCGGAAGTGATGAGGGATATTGATTTGGTGGTCAGCGTTGCCCATGTGGGAGGTGTTGATCCGGAAAGTAGCCATTCTACTATTGAAATGAGAGCGGTTATCCTGGAAGAATCCATACGATTGTTTAAACTGGGGAATGTTGAGGTTAAAGGAAGTCATGTAATGATAAACGGAACATACGGAACATACAGCCTGCATTTGGGAAGTGCCATTGTGCATCAACTGCCGGGAAGATACCTGTCTATATTGCCGGTGCATTCGCAGCATAGAGGAAGATTGTTTCTGCCGTTCCTGGATGAAGACCCGAAAACTTCCGAAATTATAGCAAAAGTATTGCTGCTGTCGAGAGATAAAGAAATACAGGATCCGACAGTTTTATCGCAGATAGAAATGTATAGTAATTGATAGTTTAAGGCCTGATACCACATATCAGGCTTTTTTTTTGAAAAAAAAGTTTTACTGCGCAATACCATTGCGTTGATGGGTTGCAATTTTGCCCTGTTAAAACAAAAGAATATGGAAAAAATAACAGGAACCGATTTAATTTCGGTAGGATATAAACAAAATGCCGTTTTAGGAATAGCCTTAAAAATAGCCGCTGCCAATTCGGAAAGTATTGGAAAAGAAGCGCTGTTAATACAGTTGCAAAAGGTAAATGAAAACCCGGAAAATTATCTGGATGACCCGATTCTGGAAGATCTTGCAACAAAGATTATTGAAGAAGCAAATGCGCCAAAAGAGGAAATTATACCGCTAAATGAAGTGGCAAAAGAATATAATATTTTTGGCGAACAGCATATAGAAGAAGGAGCCCGGAAGCAAATGCATATCGCCATGAAACTGCCGGTTACGGTTGCCGGAGCTTTAATGCCGGATGCTCATCAGGGGTACGGATTACCTATTGGCGGTGTTCTGGCTACAAAAAATGCTATTATTCCGTATGGTGTGGGTGTCGATATCGGTTGCCGTATGGCGCTATCTGTTTATGATATCCCGGAAAGCCATTTCTATGAAAATGAGGCAAAATACAAAAGAGAGCTGATTGCCCATACAAAGTTTGGTGCCGGTCACGGTTATCATGGCCGGTATAAATCTAGCCATGATGTTTTGGATAGAAAAGAATTCAGCCTGACGCCTTTTATTAAAAACTTGCAGGATAAAGCCTGGTCCCAATTGGGAACTTCCGGAGGTGGTAATCACTTCGTGGAATTCGGGATCATTGAATTTGCGGAAAAAGACGAAATCCTGAATATTGAAAAAGGAAATTATGTGGCCTTACTAACGCATTCCGGTTCAAGAGGAATGGGAGCGACAATTGCGGGACATTACACCCGGCTGGCAAAGCAAATCTGTAAATTGCCGCAGGAAGCGTCCAATTTAGCCTATCTGGATATGAACTCACAGGAAGGACAGGAATATTGGCTGGCGATGAATCTGGCTGGTGATTATGCTTCGGCCTGCCATCAAGTCATTCATGATAAAATGCAAAAAGCGGTTGGAGCAACGGTATTGGCTAAGGTGGAAAACCATCATAATTTTGCCTGGAAAGAAATCTGGAACAATGAAGAAGTGATTGTACATCGAAAAGGAGCCACACCGGCAGCAAAAGGAGTGATGGGAATCATTCCCGGATCGATGACGGCACCGGGATTCCTGGTGAGAGGAAAAGGAGAGGCCAGTGCCATCAACTCTGCCTCACATGGAGCCGGGCGTCAAATGAGCCGGACACAGGCCGTGAAAAATATTACTAAAGCCGATATGAGTGCCGTTCTGAAAGAACACGGTGTTACCCTGGTGGGAGCCGGAAGAGACGAAGCGCCAATGGCATATAAAGATATCACAGTGGTCATGGAAGCGCAAAAAGAGCTGATCGATGTTGTGGCTAAATTTACACCCAAACTGGTGCGAATGGCGGATGACGGTAGTCATGAAGATTAAAAAAAAAGAGACCTGCCGGAATTATTTCAAGCAGGTCTTTTTTTGTGATAATGCTTTTAGTGTAGCGGCAAAACAGTTATATTTGTAGCTATTCAAATTATAAAAATGGAACTTAAATTAAACAGACCTATTTGTTTTTTTGACCTTGAAACGACTGGAATTGATGTGGCAAAAGACCGAATAGTAGAAATCTCGATATTCAAAGTATATCCTAACGGGAATAAAGAAGGGAAAACATGGCTGGTTAATCCGGGCATGCCAATTCCGCCGCAATCAACAGCAATACATGGTATTTCTGATGAGAAAGTTGCCAATGAACCCACGTTTAGACAGCTTTCGGCGCAAATATATAACATGATTAAAGACTCCGACCTGGCCGGTTTTAATTCGGATCGTTTCGATATTCCGCTTTTGGCAGAAGAATTATTGCGTGCTGAGGTGGATTTTGATATGAAAAACCGCGTATCGGTAGATGTGCAGACAATTTTCCATAAAATGGAAGAACGTACGCTAAGTGCTGCCTATAAATTTTACTGTGGCGGAAGTCTTGAAAATGCCCATAGTGCAGAAGCCGATACCCTGGCAACCTATGAAATCTTAAAAGCACAATTGGAGCGCTATCCGGAACTGGAAAACGATATCAAAACACTGTCTGAATTTACAACGCGAAAAAAATCGGTTGACTTTGCCGGATTTATAGCGTTGAATTCGGAAGGACAGGAAATCTTTACGTTCGGAAAACACAAAGGAGCTTTGGTGGAAGACGTGCTGGAAAAAGAACCGGGCTATTTTGGCTGGATCCAGAATGCAGAATTCCCGTTGTACACCAAAAAAGTGCTGACAGGAATAAAACTGCGAAAACTAAACAATAAATTAAGTTAAATAAAACCGGCTTAGCGTTATGAAAATCATCTGTATCGGAAGAAATTACACCGAACATATAGCGGAATTACAAAACGAACGTCCAACGGAACCGGTTATTTTCTTAAAACCGGATACGGCAATTTTGTTGAAGCAGGCACCTTTTTTTATCCCGGAATTTAGCGATGATGTACACCATGAAGTAGAAATTGTCGTAAAAATCAGTAAGGTGGGAAAATATATTGATGCCAAATTTGCGCACAAATATTATAATGAAATCGGACTGGGAATTGATTTTACCGCAAGAGATCTGCAGGCAAAACTGAAAGAAAAAGGATTGCCGTGGGAAAAAGCCAAAGCTTTTGACGGTTCGGCGGTTGTCGGAGATTTTTTGCCAAAAAGTGAATTTAATTCACTGGAAAATATTACATTTGAATTAACCAGTAACGGCCAGACAGTACAAAAAGGAAATACCAGTCACATGTTGTGGAAAATTGACGAACTCATTGCTTATGCGTCGCAATATTTTACATTGAAAACGGGTGACCTGCTTTTTACAGGAACACCTGCGGGAGTTGCAAAAGTAAAGGCAGATGATGTACTGGAAGGCTTTATAGAAGGAAAACAAATGTTTAGAATACAAGTAAAATAATGGCAATACATTATAACTTATCTAAAGTTTACGAAATTTCAGACAATGATGCCGAGTTTGCTCAGCAAATCATTCACCTGTTCGTAGAAGAAATCCCAAACGAGGTAAAACTGATCAAAGAAGGTATAGAGGACAAGGACTTTGTGAAAACATACAGTGCTGCTCATAAAATAAAACCTACTTTGGATCTGATGGGAATGGATCTGGCTTATGACGAAAACCTTCAGATTATGGAGTGGACAAAATCACAAGGCAAAAAGAAAGAAATAAAAGAAGTATTCAAAAGCCTTAAAGAGCATGTTGATAATACTTTAAAAGAAATTAGAAAAGATTATAACTTATAGGCAATAGCCCGGTACAAAAGGCAGGAATTTCGACATGAAATTTTTGCCTTTTTACATTTACAGATACAAAATGAAAGCCAGTATTGTTACCATAGGAGACGAGATCCTGATCGGACAGGTTGTCGATACCAATTCGTCCTTTATTGCAAAAGCATTAGAGAAAATAGGTGTTAAAGTACATGAAATGCAGTCGGTTTCCGATGACAGGCAGCATATACTGCAGACCCTTTCCCAGTTGGAAAAAAACGTGGATATCGTAATCATCACCGGAGGATTAGGACCAACAAAAGACGATATCACTAAAAAAACGCTTTGTGAATATTTTGGCGATGAACTGGTAGTAGACCAGAATGTGCTCGCACATGTAGTGGATATCATCGAAAGAGCGTTTAACAGACCGGCTTCACAGATCAATAAAGATCAGGCATTGGTACTGTCTAAAAGCACGGTGCTTTTCAATAAAGTAGGGACGGCTCCCGGTACGTGGATGGAACGCAATGAAACCGTTTTTATTTCCCTTCCCGGAGTGCCTTATGAGATGAAATACCTGATGGAAAATGAAGTGATTCCGAGGTTGATAACGCGTTTTAAAAGGCCGTATATCGTTCATAAAACCATATTGACCTATGGTGTGGGCGAAAGCCTTCTGGCGGAACGGATCGAGCATTGGGAAGACAATCTGCCGGAATTTATTAAACTGGCATACCTGCCCAGCCCGGGACGTGTACGCCTTCGCCTGTCGGCTTCCGGTTTGGATGAATTTTTACTGCACCGGGAAATCAAGAGCCAGATTGAAAAACTGGAACTGATCATAAAAAATGACATTGTCGGTTATGACGATGAGGAAACACTGGAAGTTGTTTTAGGAAAACTGCTGACAGAACGAAACCTGACCATTGGCACGGCAGAAAGCTGTACCGGAGGAAGCGTTGCCGCAACCTTAACATCGGTTGCCGGTTCTTCGGCCTATTTTAAAGGTGGTATCGTGAGTTATGCAACAGAAGCAAAAATAAACCTGCTGGGAATACCTTCGGAGGTTATCGAAAAGCATTCCGTGGTTAGTGAGGCAGTCGCGTTGGAAATGGCAGCCAGAGCTCAGAAAATTCTGAATGTGGATTATGCCATTGCAACAACCGGAAATGCCGGTCCGGCTAAGGGAGAATCGGATGCCAGTGTGGGTACGGTTTTTATCGGAATAGCGACTCCTGAAGGTGTTTATGCTGAAGAATTTAACTTTGGGCAACCGCGGGAAAAGGTTGTAGACAGGGCGGTGAATAAAGCTTTAGAAAAAATTTATAAAGAAATTTTAAAAAACTAATCAAAATAGTTTGTGTAATAGGTTTCTTTTTTGTTACTTTGCACCCTGATTTTGAATAACGAATATAAAGATAAGTATAATGTCAAGAGTTTGTGAACTTACAGGTAAAAGAGCGATGGTAGGAAACAATGTTTCTCACGCTATGAATAAAACCAAAAGAAAATTTAGCGTTAACTTAGTTAAGAAACGTTTCTACATTCCTGAAGAAGACAGATGGGTTACTTTACGAGTGTCTACTGCTGCTTTAAAAACAATTAATAAAAATGGTATCGCTGCGGTTTTGAAAGAAGCTAAAGCTAACGGATTTGTAAAATAATCCCACCTAAATAATATACATCAAGATGGCAAAGAAAGGTAATAGAATTCAGGTAATTTTAGAATGTACTGAACACAAAGCTTCTGGGGTTCCTGGAACTTCAAGATACATTAGTACTAAAAACAAAAAAAATACTCCAGACAGATTAGAGATTAAAAAGTTCAATCCAATTTTGAAGAGAGTAACTGTTCATAAAGAAATTAAATAATAGTAAGTCATGGCAAAGAAAACCGTAGCAACTTTACAAACAGCTTCAAAAAGATTAACTAAGGCTATCAAAATGGTAAAATCACCTAAAACTGGTGCTTACACTTTTGTTGAGTCAGTAATGTCTCCTGAGGATGTGGATAATTTCTTAAAAAAGAAATAATTCCGATATACAATTTATAGAAAAGCTACTTTCATATGGAAGTAGCTTTTTTATGTTTATATTTGTCGTAAGAATTGTATGAGAAGCGATAATTGCTAAAACGCAAGGCTGCTTTCCGAACACCTAATTTAATTGCATTAGTTAAATGAATTTTTTTAAAAAAATATTTTCATCAGAAAAAAAAGAGACCTTAGATAAAGGGCTTGAAAAAACAAAAACATCTTTCTTTTCCAAGCTTACCAAAGCGGTAGCAGGAAAATCGAAAGTAGATGATGAGGTTTTGGATAATCTGGAAGAGATTCTGGTTTCTTCGGATGTCGGGGTAAATACGACCCTGAAAATTATAGAAAGAATTGAAGAACGTGTTTCCCGCGATAAGTATTTAGGAACAGATGAATTAAACGGAATTCTTAGAGAAGAAATTGCCGGTTTGTTATCGGAAACGAATTCGGGAGAAGCCAGTGAATTTGAAATACCGGCAAACAAGAAACCTTATGTGATCATGGTGGTGGGTGTGAACGGTGTTGGAAAAACAACGACTATAGGGAAACTGGCCTACCAGTTTAAAAAAGCCGGACACAAGGTGGTTTTAGGTGCTGCCGATACCTTCCGTGCAGCAGCAATTGACCAGTTACAGGTTTGGGCAGACAGAGTGGGGGTGCCCATCGTAAGACAGCAAATGGGAAGTGATCCGGCATCGGTAGCTTTCGATACGCTGCAATCGGCGGTTTCACAAAATGCCGATGTGGTTATTATTGATACAGCTGGTCGTTTGCACAATAAAGTAGGATTAATGAACGAACTGACCAAAGTGAAACGCGTTATGCAAAAAGTACTGGACGATGCTCCTCATGATGTTTTACTGGTTTTAGACGGTTCTACCGGACAAAATGCTTTCGAGCAGGCAAAACAGTTCACGGCAGCTACTGAGGTTTCCTGCCTGGCCGTTACCAAACTGGACGGAACGGCAAAAGGAGGAGTGGTTATCGGTATCTCCGATCAGTTCCAGATTCCTGTAAAATATATTGGTGTTGGTGAAGGAATTGAAGATTTACAGGTGTTTAATAAATTTGAATTTGTAGACTCATTTTTCAAATAAGAACCAATGAAAAAAGCTCTTGATTTCATTAAGGCAGTAACACCGCTGAAAATGTTTATTACCGGCTGTGTTTTAGGTCTGGCAGCAACGTTTATAGAAAAACCGTTGCCGGGTATATTCTTAGGACTACGATTATTAAGTTTTATATTATGTATCGGAGCCATTATAAAATATTTCAATAGAAAATAAAAGCGTTATTCATATAACGCTTTTATTTTTTGCCATAATACCTCGTCAAAATCCGATAAGGCCATATTGCTGCCATCGGCGGCATCGCCCATCCGGATAACAACCATCTTCCTGGAAGGGATGATGTATATTTTCTGATCGTTTTTACCCAGTGCCATTACCATATCTGCCGGTGCGGAAGGAATAATACTTCCCGGCAGCTGCAGCTGGCTTTGCGGTAAATGATAGCTTGATTTTCCATTCAGCCACCACAAATAACCATAAGCTAGGTTGATGTTTTGAGAGGTATTGGTTGCCTCGTTAAAATAAGTTTCGTTTAAAATCGGATCGGTATTCCACCTGCCTTTATTCAGCATCAGTAAACCAAAGCGTGCCATGCTTCGGGTAGTGCTCCAGTAAACGCTCAGTCCGTCGCTGGTGTTGATCCACATTCCGTTCATCCCGATTTTATCCCGGAGTCTGGTATTGAAATAACTGCTGAAAGAGGTATGGGAAGCGGCAGCGACCACATCCTGCAATTTTACATATACATTGTCATAAGCCCATCGCGTTCCGGCATCGGCAGTATAGGTTAAACAATCGGGAGTAACACAATCGCCATTGGCAGCATCGTCCAGTCCGGATGTCATGGTAAGCAGATGCCTGTTGGTAATTAAATTCTCTTTAGCCAATGGGGCGCTGGTCCATCCGGTATTCAGATAATCGGATACTTTATTGTTGATGTTCAGCAAACCTTCCTGTTGTGCAATTCCGGTCATCGTTGCCGTAAGGGTTTTGCCGGCACTTGCCCAATACCAGTTTGCCGTAGCGGTATGACCGTTGAAATACTGTTCCATCACGATTCGTCCGTTTACAAGTATAATAAACGATTTGCTGTGCTTTTGATTTAAATAATCCAAAAGCGGCTGTACGGCGTTATTGTTCCAGCCCAGCTCTGCCAGGCTCCTGGTTTCCCAAACGGTGCTCCCGGAGGTTACAGGCGGGAAATACATGCTTTCGCCCGGAGTAACCGGAACAACAGGTGTAGTATCGGAAACGGCTTCATTATCAGCACTGCAGCTCATCAAGCTGATTGCCGTAAAAACAGTAAGGAAAATTCTTTTCATCGGGTGAGGGTTTGTTGTAGGACTCCAAAAATATTAAATAGTTTAATCAGAACTGTTTTTTCCATCTAAATTTAGTTTTTGCCATATTAAAAGGTAAATTTGTAAAAATGTTTATGCCATGAAAAAAATAATTTCGTCATTGCTGATTTGTTTGGTTTTTACAGCTTGTAACCAAAAAATTGAAGATACAGATATCGCCAAAATTAACGGCTATTGGGAAATCGAGAAAGCGGTCATGCCGGACGGAAGCAGTAAAGAATATTCAATTAATCCTACTATTGATTATTTTGAGATAAAGAACAACAAGGGATTTCGTAAAAAAGTGATGCCGCAGCTTGACGGGACTTACCTGGTGAGTGAACTGGATGAAAAAGTAGCTATTGTAAAAGAAGATAAGCATGTATATTTAAAGTATACTACGGCTTATGCGAAATGGAAGGAAGAACTGGTAAAAATATCCGATGAGGAACTGGTTCTTAAGAATGAGCATGATATGGAATACCATTACAAAAAAGCGACTTCATTTTCAATTAAATAAGCATGGCGAAACGATTTAATGAAGAATCTCCGATAGGGGATGTTTTAAAGCAGTTCATTCAGGATAACCGCTTGCAGTCCGGGATGGATAAGATTGATGTAAGGGATGCCTGGAAAAACCTGATGGGTAACGGTGTAAACAACTATACTACAGAAATAGCCTTAAAAGGAACAACCTTGTATGTTGCCCTTTCTTCGGCAGTGCTTAGGGAAGAGCTGAGCTACGGAAAAGAAAAGATTATCGCAATGATCAACGAGGAATTGCGGAAAGACCTGGTGAAAGACTTGGTATTACGATAAAAAAAGCAGGATATTACTCCTGCTTTTTTGTTTTGATTTCTAAAAGGCCATTGCGGCTTTTTTAGTCTTTTTGTAAACACTGGTACCGCCTTTCCAGGTTTCCAGTACCGGAATGTTGCGCAGCTTTTTATAAGCGATATTCAATAGTAACGGATCTTCTTCCAGGATCACAAAATCGGCGAAATAACCTTCCTGTAATGACCCCACCCATTTATCGGCATGACATTGCCAGGCGGCATCATAAGTAACGGCTAATAACGCCTCTTCAACGGTTAAGCGCTCTTTCGGATTTAACACATTATCCGGATAGGAAGCCGGTGAACCTTCCATGATACGGGTAATGGACTGTTCCATTAAACGCAGCGGTCCAAGCGGACTAACACTGTGGTCTGTATGCAGTGTTATTCTTAAACCGGCATTCAGGGCAGATTTACACAAATCCAGTTTTTCGGCTTTATCTTCAAAAATGGCTTCACGGAAAGCATAACCCCAATAGCCGACATGCCCGATCAGGAAGCTGGGAACTATTCCCAAATCTTTCATGTCTTTGATCTGGTCGTCCGTAAGGATAGAGCAGTGCTCAATACGGTGCATGCGGTCGGTAATGACTTTCTTTTTATCGGAAGCATCCTTAAAGGCATCGCGGTAAACCTCAATCGCATAAGCAACAGCAACGTCACCGTTGGCATGGATCATTAACGGCCATTCTTTTTCGGAAACAATCCTTTTAACCAGCGTTCTGTAGTCGTCCGGTAACTCCTTCGGATGCGGGTCCGATTCCGGGAAGTTGAAAGCACCGTAGTTATTATCCGGATTACAGCAATATTTTTCAGACTGATAGCCGGTTAATCCCTGATTGGAACCATCGGAAATAATCTTGATACTGCCGTAATAAACATCTTCATAGTTTTGAACCGGGACATAAGTCGCAAGACTGTCAATTTCTTTCGAAGTTATCGTCTGGGCAGCACCGATCCGCACTTTTCGCTGATGGAAAGTCAGGTATGTTTCCAGTATTGTTTTCTGCAAAGCATTCATACCGGCATCATACATAAACGTAATACCTCTTGAAACAGCTGTTTCGAACTGCTCGTTCAGGTTGCGGAAGATCGATAAGGCGGCTTCGGCTATCTGAAAGGACGGTATGCTCTTTAAAGCCGGTGCGATACCCACCTCTTCCTGAAGCTGCCCGTTTGTTTTGGCTTTATAATCTTCAAAAGTAGGATAAGTGGGTTTTAAGGCCGCTTCATTTTTTTCATATACAATCTTTAACGCTTTGGTGTTCACATAAGCCGTATGCATCGAAGCACTGGTCATGAATAGCGGATAATCGCGTACAATGGTGTCCAGATAATCACAGTCGAAAGTAATCAGCTGATTCAGTCCGCCGGGAACATCACTTTTCTGAAAAGGCATTAATGCCGGGTCCACACCGCATCCTAAAATCCAGCTGCCTATGGAAAGCTTGGTCTGATGCTTTTTGATGTACGCTTTTATTTGTTTGCTCAGCCAGGTTTTGTCGTAAACCTTTCTCAGATCCTGACCTTTATAAGGACCCAGATCCAGCCAGCTTCCGGTTAGGGCAGAAGGAACTATATGTACATGGGGTTCGATCAGGCCGGGTAATAAAGTCTGCTGTTTTTTTAATTTTTTAGTCTTATGAGTGATTCCGTTGGAATTCATCGTGTCTGTTACCGATTGTAAAGTACCCACAGCAACCACTTTTCCGTCATGAATCCCGATAGCTTCTACGGTATCCATCTTTCCGTTGATCAATGGTCTGATCGTACCGCCGTGAATTACTAATGATTCCGATTCAGGGGCAATAGCCAGATCCCGGTTTTCGGAAAGTTTGGCAATTTGTGACGGGCTGAATAAATCCTGCTCTAAAGTTTTAAGAATAGGGCTGTTGCAGGAGCAATGGGTGCAACCATGATGAATGCTTTCGTGCTGATTCATAACTATTTGGTTTTGTTGATATTACTTTGAATAGACCAGGCAAAATCAAGTTGTACCTGATTTTTGAATAACTTCATGTCTTTCATGTCGATATACTGATCGGTTGCATAACCTACACCAATCTGGGTAGCCAAAGCATGACAGGTCATACAGTTGGTCTGAACACCATACTGATAGGTTTTGTTATAATTGTTCGGAATATTAAACGTACCTGGTCCGAAAGAGCCTTCAAGATAAGGGTTGAAAGAGATCATCGGTTTTGCGCCTTTGTCCGTTCCTCCGGTTATCGGCTGGTTAGGCCATACCATCGTGTAAGAAGTGGAAACGGCATAATTGGCAGCTGCACCTTTGATTTGTTTTGGACGTAATTTAGCAAGGAAAGTAGAACTCGGAGTAAATGGTGTTTCCGGATTGTAACTCCAGAAATACGTCTGCCAGGTCCAGTTGCTGATTTCTTTGGTGCCTACGTGCATGGCCATTAACAATACGTAATCACCGGCTTTAAACTGATCTTCTTTTTTATTCTGATGTTCATTAAGATATGCCGCTGTTTTTTGGTCGATTTTCATATAAAGGAAATCACTCAGGTTACAGCTTGCGGCCTTAATTTGCGCAGGTGTAGGATTGGCAGTGGTTACCGGTGTTATGTTGGTATTGGACTGTTTGTTGTTGATGTCGGCATACACAAAAGTCTGCCAGTCATTATAACCGTAAACTTTTGCCGGATTGGGAGTTCCGGGCCATACAGGAACTTTGATAAAGCCGTTATTGTCCGGTTTTCCTGCATAGTATGTTGGCTTGGTGGTAATGGCAGCTGCCGGGAAATCCGGTATTTTTCCAATACCGTCTTTCACCTGGTATTGGTTCAATACGGATTGATTGAAAATTAAATTTTCGGTAGCAAAACAAGCTGCTGCAGGATTGTAGGCAACCGTTTCAAAAACTTTAAATTTGGTACTGTCAATTACCGCCTTTTTATTGGCAAATAACATTCCGTGTACAAACTGTTTCGGAACATTTAATGGTGTTCGCTGTTTTTTGATCTGATCACATCCGCCTTGTTTGTTGCCGTCTGCAGCCATTTTAGCCAGTTCTTTAACACCCATCCAGGTTTCAAAAACCATCAGGCTGTCGCCGTTATAAACCTGATTGGATTTTTGGGTAATTCCTGCCCAAAGTCCCCAGGCATGTCGGGCAATACTGGCGGTATCGGCTTTGTTAAGCCAGCCGTAAATTGCAGTTGAATCTTCCGGGAAATTAAAACCGGGAATGTTTAAATTACTTGGAAATTCCTGAGGTTTAATACCGGGAACGATAGCAGCCAGTTTGGCATTTGCTTCCTCTGCTTTTTCTTTTTTACAGGAAACCAGCGATGTGATTCCTAGAGCAGTCAAGGCTATTCCGATAGCCATTGCCTTGGTTTTGTGTAGTGTTTTCATAATTGTTTTTGTTAGTTTGGGTAATGTTTCGTTTCAAAAAGCACTTATACCTGTATGCAGATGCTAAGGTTTTAGGTAAAAGTAGCGCCTTGAAAAAACGTATTATAGCGTATAACTACCCGTTTTTAACAGTTATATTGTATAATTAATAAAAAACAACAAGAAAGTGACCCGTGTTATTAATAGCGATGGTGCTGTGGGAAAGTAAAAGGAATAAAAAAAGGCTGTTCATCGAACAGCCTTTTAAATATAAGGTATCTTGTATTAGAATTGCTCTCTTCCTGCAAAATGGAAAGCACCTTCAATAGCAGCATTTTCATCACTGTCAGATCCGTGAACAGCATTTTCTCCAATAGAAGTAGCATATTTTTTACGGATAGTTCCTTCAGCAGCTTCAGCTGGGTTTGTAGCACCAATTAAAGTTCTGAAAGCCTCAACAGCGTTATCTTTTTCTAAGATAGCAGCAACGATTGGTCCTCTTGACATGAACTCCACTAATTCTCCGTAGAAAGGTCTTTCACTGTGAACAGCGTAAAATTTCTGAGCGTCAGCTACAGTTAATTGCGTTAATTTCATAGATACGATTCTGAAACCAGCTTCAGTAATCATGTTAATAATTCCTCCGATGTGTCCTTTTTCAACAGCATCAGGCTTAATCATAGTGAATGTTCTATTCGTTGCCATTTTGATTTGTTTAAATTTTTTGCAAAAGTAGTATTTTTAAAATAAATAAAACCGATTTCGTATTGCTGAAATTGTTATTTCGTTCAGAAAAGTTATAAAAACAGCAACAGCCTTATAAAACTAAAACCGAAAATTCCTGTTCCAGTGGTTTTAATTGTTTTAGTAAAGCGTCGTTTAAGGCCGGGCCAAATTCCAGATAAAACTCCGAAAAGTTAGCAAAACGCTCCTGTAAACTCTGGTTGGGAAACAATTCGTTCTGTAAATCGGTGATGCGGCGCAGCTTTTCTTCATGCTGGCGTTTTTCGGCTTTTAACAAGCGTTTTTCCAGGTTTTCCAATCCTTTTACCTGCTTTGTTTCCTGTGCTTTTACAGCACCGTAAAAGGAAGCATCTGTTCTGTTTGCCATGTCCATCAGGTTTTTAAACTGTTGCGACAGGTGATTTTTCTGTTCGGTAAAATCAATTGTAAATTCCGAAAATGCTTTGGTTTTAGCGGTAACCAATTCACCTTGTCTGGTGAATAAATCAGACCAGCTCAATTGTAAATTGTCGGCTTTCTGAGCTTGTTTTACCGTTGCGATCAAAGCGGAATTCCGTAATAACAAGATCGGAAAAGTAACATTGGACGCTTCAAAAAGGGATTTCAGCTCAAACCAGTATGCCAGTTCACCGCCTCCGCCAATATAGCAAAGGTTGGGTAAAATAACCTCCTGGTATAGCGGTCGCATGATAACATTAGGACTGAATTTTTCGGGATGACTTTCCAGCTCGGTTAGCAGCTCGCTTTCCGTAAAAGTGCGGGAAGTGGTGTTCACGATATATTTCCCGTTTTCAAAAACAATACGTTCCCTTAAATTGTCCTCTATATAGAATAGGTTGATTTCGCGCGGATTTACCTGAACCGTATAGGATTTGAGTAACCCGGCAGTTTCGGTTACTTTCCCGAAAGCATATTGTTCCAGTAATTCCTTTTTGAGATACGGGACAAACAGTTTTTTTAAGGATGCGTTATCGGCATCAATAATCACCAATCCCTGTTCCCGGAACAATTCGTTGGCTAAAAAACGGGTGGCATCTGCCAGGTTATCCTGTTTCAGATAAGCGTTTTTGAATAGCTGGCGTAAATATTCTGCATGATCCCCGATACCCAGTTCTTTCGAAAAAACATCGAAAACATTTTCCAGTCCTTCCGTCGAAAGACGGCCTACAGGACCGTGGCTTTCTTTATTCCATTTGATCTTTTTGTTTTTGAAATTGAAATAATTGATCTCTTCAAAATCATGATCTTCGGTAGCCATCCAATATACCGGTACAAAATTATAACCGGGATAGGCTGCTTTTAATTCTTTGGCTAAATTGATGGTCGAAACAATCTTATAAAGAAAATACAGCGGACCGGTAAATAAATTTAACTGATGTCCTGTTGTTATCGTAAAAGTATTGACTTCTTTTAAAAGAGCAATATGCTGCCGGGTTGCTTCCGAAGTATTCACGGAACGATATTGTTCTTTAAGAACGGCCGCTAAAGTATTTCTGTGGGCCGGATTGAAATTATTTCCTTTTTCTTCGAGCTGTAATTTGAAATTTTCCAGAGAAGGAAAACGATGGTATAAGGACTGTGTTTCTGTTTTTTTATCTAAATAATCAACAATTAACTTCGAAAAATAATTGGATTCTTGATAGCTGATACAGTCAGTAGGCATAATAAATATGGTTATGTATATATGTGTTTTACAAAAAATAAAGGTAAATATTATGCCTCTTTAAAATCCCAAGTTATTGTTAATTTTTTTGAAGGAGCATCAGGGTATCAAAAGAACAGGATGCCCTTTTGCTAATAAATTCCGGTTATTTCCGGGTTACTTTTTTTTATTTTCCAGAACCACTTTGGCAATATTCCGGGTAATCTCCGTTGGAGAATGGCAGTCGCAATTGCTAAATCCTATCACATAAATATCCTCACCCGGGACATAAACGCCCATGCTTTTAAAACCGAAAAGACTTCCGCCATGTTCTCTTGTAGGCGTTCCGTCGATGTCTTTTAGGTGCCATCCGTATCCATAAGAGAAGGTTTCACCATTGTTTAACGGGTATTTCTGAAAAGCTTTTTTGGTCTCCGTCGAATTCAGTAAAACATTTTGGTTTAACGCATTTTGCCATTTCAGCATATCATCAACAGTAGACATTAATGCGCCAGATGCAAACGGAATACTAAAGCTAATTACGGTTCTGTTCACATATCCGTGTTCTTTTTTATGGTATCCGTATGCCCTTTTAGGGATAATCTGACGATCGGTAGCATAATACGTATGCGTCATTCCGATTTTGTCAAAAATATTCTTTTTGAGGAAATTTTCATAGGTTTCCCCGGAAGCCTGCTCAATAATATAACCTAACAGGACATAGCCGGAATTGTTGTACTCAAACTTTTCACCCGGTGCAAAATCAACAGTTTCGTTTTTGAAAAAATCGACCACCATTTCCGGTTTCATCTCTTTTTGCGCAATTGATGAAAGGGACTTCATTTTAGTAAATTCCTTAATACCCGAAGTATGCGTGAGCAGGTGATGAATCGTTATTTTATCTCCCGATGGATAGTCTTTGCTATATTTTGAAACAGCATCGTTAACATTCAGTTTTCCCTGTTCTTCCAGCATCAAAATGGCTACAGCTGTAAATTGTTTGGTTATCGAACCTATCTGGAAAACATTTTCCGGTGTCATGTTCACATCCAGTTCAAGATTGGCTTTTCCAAAGGCTTTACGGTATAAACTTTTGCCTTTCTGGGTAACCACAAATACGCCTCCCGGACCATTTTGATCGTTAAATTCGGTACGGATAAGGCTGTCTATTTTGGTTTCGAGTTTTTTGGACAGACCCGGTTTTTTCTGAGAAAAGGCGAATTGAAAAGAGAGTAGTATCGCTAAAAATAAAGGAGCTGTAATTTGTTTCACGGGTACAGTATTGGGTTGCTGTTTTAAGGTACTAAAATAACTTTTTTAGGATTACATTTTTCTTTTTGACTACAAAAAAGACCGGATTCTTTCCGGTTTATAGGAATGGCATATTGGGCGATGATGCTCCGGACAACATGAAATTTTCCGGCAGTATAAGCGATAATTTTTGTAATTAAGCTAAAATTGTGGTAATTATTTAATATTGCAACTGTTTTTAAATCAGGTATTTGTGTTTTTGTTTTAGTGAATTTTTTAAAAAGATTAGGAAATGTCAAAAACATTTTACAAAATTTGCACAGTGAAATATTAATAACCTTTAAAAAACGAAGAAAAATGTTTGTAATCAAATCATTATCTATCAGTCAGGCATCAAAGCAAAATGATGTGGCTGTTCTTCGTGGCTCACAATCGTAGAAATTTTCTTTCCAGGATATGTAAAGCCCGAAGACAATTAGTTTCGGGCTTTTTTGTATACTTTTTATACTTCAAAGCTTCCGGTTTTTGAACCTTATTTATCCGTTTGGATAATAGTCCGCAAAATCATTTTTGCCATTCCCGATGAATGGCAGTATCGGATGATTTCGCACCAAAAAAATCAAAGTTTATAAAAATGGGAAATAAATTATCCGGGAAAGACCTTATAAAATTGGGTTTTCCTAAAAACAATAGTATCAATATAGCCTTAGGGCAAATCAACAGATATCGGAAAAGAGAAAAAAAAGAGAGCATTTTAACGGAAGCAAAAGCGGTATTGCTTGCTCCTGAAAAGTTCAAAAACCACGGCACCTGGGGAAAGGTTGCAGAAGGATTGGTAAATCCGGTAGCCGTCAGAATGCAGCAGCTGCGTACAACACGGGCACCGTTCACGATTTTTGGAGAAAATGAAATTGACGAACAGGCAAAGTTTCAGCTTTATGATGCTTTAAAACTGCCAATAGCCGTTGCAGGTGCTTTAATGCCGGATGCACATTCCGGTTACGGCCTACCAATCGGCGGGGTGCTGGCAACAGAAAACGCCGTGATTCCTTATGGAGTGGGTGTCGATATTGGCTGCCGGATGAGTCTGTCCATCTTCGATCTGCCGGCTGCGTTTCTGAAAGGAAAAGAGTTGCAGCTACAGGCAATCCTGAAAGAACATACCAAATTCGGGATGTATGAAACCCATGCGACCAAAGCCGATCATGAGGTGTTTTCCAGACCGGAGTTTAAAGAAATTCCTTTTGTGAAAGCTCTGTTGGATAAGGCTTACAAACAGCTGGGAACTTCCGGCGGCGGGAATCACTTTGTAGAATTCGGGATCGTAAACATTGCCCATCCGCTACAGGAATGGAAAATAGAAGCCGGCGAATATTTTGCTGTTTTATCACACAGCGGTTCCCGCGGACTGGGCGCCAATATCGCCAAACAGTATACCTATCTGGCAGGCAAACAATGTCCGTTGCCTAAAAATGTACAGCATCTGGCATGGCTGGATCTGAATACCCATGACGGGCAGGAATACTGGAGTGCTATGAATTTAGCCGGTGATTATGCGAAAGCCTGCCATGACGATATCCATAGAAGGATCGCGAAAATATTAGGCAAAAGAGTAGTGGCAACAATAGAAAACCATCACAATTTTGCCTGGAAAGAAATGCATCAGGGAAAAGAGTGTATCGTTCACCGGAAAGGAGCGACACCGGCTGCCGAAGGACAATTGGGGATTATTCCCGGTTCGATGACAGCCCCCGGTTATATCGTGATGGGAAAAGGCAATGCAGCCAGTCTGAATTCGGCTTCACACGGCGCCGGAAGATTGTTTTCGAGAGCAAAGTGCAAAACCACTTTTACGCAGAGCGATATTAAAAAGGAACTCCGGAAACATGATGTAGCGCTCATTGGCGGCGGAATAGACGAAGCACCAATGGCTTATAAAGACATCATGAAAGTGATGGACAACCAGCAGGAACTGGTAACGGTTTTGGGCACATTCACGCCTAAAATTGTTAGAATGGACCGATAACAGAACTGGTCTGATTTCCGAATCAGACCGGTTTTAAAACCGAAAAACATGAAACGATTTCAAGACGAAAATAAGAGAAGCTATAATTTCACAGAAGCTATAGCTGTTAAATGTCCCAAATGCCATAAACAGGCAAGCGTTACAAAAAAACCTGACGGGAAAAAAGGTTACGGCTACACTAAAATTTTAGCATGCAGGCACTGCCACTTTTCACAGCAGGGCGGCATGATTAAATATAAGGCCGTTGTGGATCAGTATTGCTGTAACAATAGCGAAAAGGTTAACTATGAATCGCAGCTTTTAAATGAAAAACCGGAAACGGTACGCTTAAAATGCGGCAGCTGCAATGAGATAAAAGCCTTTAAACCCAAAATAGTGGAAGTGTATATGCAATTTGTGACCGATGAAAATAATTACAGGGAATGCTGCTTTAATACGGAATTATGGTTTCAGACCGCTGTGAAGGGAAATATATTCTGGGCGTATAACGAAGCGCATATCGGATATATGGAACGTTATATTGCTGCTGATTTAAGAGAAAGAAACAGCCAGTATAACGGTGGTAAAACAATGGTGGCCAGTCTGCCGGGATTTATTAAAGACGCAAAAAACAGAGAGAAGCTTTTAAAAGCGATACAACAATGGAAAGGATCATACAGATAACTTCCGGAAGAGGTCCGGAAGAATGTTCCTGGGTGGCCGCCCAGGTACTTAAAAAAGTACTGGAAGAGGCAAAAGAAAAGGGGATGGAAGCCAGAGTGCTGCAACGGGAATCCGGACAGGAAAACGGGACGGTCAATACGGCCACAGTGCTTGTAGAAGGATCCGGAAGTGCTGAATTTGCAGATTCATGGATTGGAACGATTCAATGGATCGGGCAGAGCCAGTTCCGGAAAATGCACAAAAGAAAGAATTGGTTTATCGGAATTTTTGAAGTACGGCAATCCGCGAAAGCGCAGATTTCGTATACAGATATTAAGTACCAGGCCATGCGAAGCTCCGGAGCCGGAGGGCAGCATGTGAACAAAGTGAGCTCGGCCGTTCGTGCCGTTCATGTTCCTACGGGCATTGCGGCAGTGGCAATGGAAAGCCGTTCGCAGCATCAGAATAAAAAAACAGCGACCGAACGCTTAATCCAAAAACTGGAAGCGGCAACTCTGGAACAGCTAAAAGAAGAAGTGAACCAACAATGGGAAAACCAGCTCCAAATTGAAAGAGGAAATCCCAAACGGGTGTTTAGCGGAACCGATTTTAAAAAACAAAAAACGGATAAAAGCTATAAAGCCACCCGGCAACAATTAAAAAATAATTTGCAAAACTATATCGAATGAAAACAGATAAATTAGATAAGTTTTTGTTTCAGGCTATGGATGCCTATCCTTCTTATCTGGAAGAAACAGTAGAATCATTAGGCTATGCCTTGTCATACGACGAAAAGAATACAATGGCATTGTGCCTTTTCGGCCGACTGCATGCAGAGCAGTTATATGATTATGAAAGCGCAAAAATGTACTTTGAACAGGCGCTGTCAGAAAATATTAACGCACTGGAGGTCTATCCGTATTTTATTGATACGCTTCTGATCAATGAAGATTACGGGCAGGCCGGGAAACTAATTGATTTCGCCTTAACAATTAAAGGCTGTAATAAAGCGGAAATTCTGTTAAAGAAAGTAATGTTTCTGGAAAGAAAAAGAGACTTCAAGCAAGCCAAAGCGGTTTTGAAAGAAGTAAAGCTGCATTCGTATAATTCCGATTTACATTATTTTATTTCCGATACGGAAAAGCGTATCAAAGAGAAAATGGAATTAACCGGTTTAAAAAAGGATAAAGAGAAAGCCAAAGGCAAGAAAAAAGCGAAATCGAAAAAGAAGAATAAGTAATCGTTAAAAAGTGAAAGGCATCCCATAAACCGGGATGCCTTTTTTATTGGGAGCTGTAACAAAGCTTTTATTTTAGCGTACTGTTGATCGTGATATTCACATTTTTAGAAACTTTTTTACTCACAATGCTGGGAATGTCAATTCCGAAATCGTCTACATTCACATTAAATGCGGCATTGATAACGATGTCTTCACCGCTCTTCTGTATCTTGGCGGGTATGATAACATCCTTTGTTTTTCCGTGTAATTCCAGTTTTCCCCTGATGGCAAAGTCTTTCGCAGATTCCGATAGGGCGCTCAGCTTGAAATTATCGATTTTCCCTTTAAAAGTGGCTTTGGGATAACGGTCGCTTTCAATGTAATTTTCATTGAAATGTTCTTCCATCAGTGCAATCTTGAAACGAAAGCTTTTTACCAGAATAAGGCTGGCAATTTCGCCGGTGTCCGTATTCAATACAAAAGTGGCGTTGCGGCTGTTCGCTTTTACTTCTTCAAAGGCAGGAACAGAGGCTTCAAAAGTTATTTCCCCGGTTTTGGTCACTTTTTTAGATTGTGCGGATAAAGAACCAAAAGAGAGGAATAGTGCGAAAACAAATAGTGCTCTTTTCATGATTTAGGGTGTTTTACTGTTCTACAAGACCGGTATTATTCCATTCTATAATTTTATTAATCGAAGTTTGCGGCAGCCGGGTTCCGCCATTCGGCATCATTCCCGGTGCTCCCTGCGCCCGTGTGATCCTGTCGATCAACCCTCTGTTCAGTACGGCATTTTTAACATCGGCATAGGTGGTTAACGACATTGGAGCGCCATTTGACGGCACGGTTCCATGGCAGGAAATACAATTATTGTCAATAATACTTTTAACGCTATTGGCGTAGGTTACAGGACCGGTATTGGTATCGGTTCCCACAAGATTGGAGTCGGTTTCATTGGTACAGCCGGCTAACAATACAAATAGAAATGAGATAAAAAGTATTTTTGTGAATTTCATTGTTATTGCAATTATTTAGTTAAAGTTATGATTAAAAATTTAAATTATAGAAAATAATATTGTTAATTTTGTGATATTAAAATAATTATTATGAGAAAAGGTAAAATAATAATAATCCTCGTTATTCTGGCACTTTTGGGCTTTGGTGCTTATTCATATTTGTATCAGGGACATCGTGATATTGCCTCTGAAAAGCAAAGCTATCTGGTTACGGCAAATTCTATTTTTGAAGAATTTAAAACCAACGAAACCAAAGCCAATGAAAAATATCTGGACAAGGCTATAGAAGTATACGGGAAAGTAACGGGTATGGATTTGGAAACCAATTCTGTTATTATTGATGAAAAGCTTTTTATTGTTTTTAAGGATAAAATTAAAGAAGGTGAAATGATGCTGTTATCCAATGTAAATGTGAAAGGGAGATTTATCGGCTATGATGACCTGCTGGGTGAATTGAAAATGGATGAAGGTTCTGTTGTAAAATAAAATACAGACCATTGCCGTCCGAAACACCAAAATCATCGTATAGATAAGTATAACCATTATACCCAAAAAAGTAATTATATGAAAAAAACCTTACTCACCTTATGCTTATTGCCTTTCTGCTCCTTTGCGCAAGATGATTTACTTTCTCAGATTGATACCGTAAAAACGGATAATAAAGTCGAAGCTGTTTTTAAATCTTTGAAAATTGTTAATCTGGAATCTACAAAATTAGCCTCGAAAGGCGACTTTTATTTTATAGTGGCGCACCGTTTTTCGTATGTTAAAAACGGGTTTTCCGACTTTTTTGGAATGGACGATGCAAACACCCAGATTAAGTTTGTATACGGAATCAATAACTGGCTAACGGCACATGTGTCCAGAAGCGGTTTTGAAAAAACCTATGAAATGGCGCTGAAATACAGACTGATGTCGCAGGAAAAAAATGGCTTCCCGGTAACTCTGGTTGGGTTTAACAGCCTGGCGATCAATTCGGAATTAAAGAAAGACGATTTTCCGAATCTGAAATTTGAGAACCGACTCAGTTATGTGACCCAGTTATTAGTGTCCCGAAAGTTTACGGAAAGATTATCGCTGGAACTGGCACCCTCCTATTTTCATCAAAATACCCTGCGGGATTTTCTGGATGCCGATAATAATGTGGTATTGCCCAATCCGCAGTCCAACGATCAGTTTGCATTGGGAATGGGAGGACGATACAAGCTCACCAAACGCTGGTCCATTAATATGGATTATGCGGCACACCTGAACCGTGCCAAACATTCTATCTACACCAATCCGTTGTCAATAGGGGTCGATCTTGAAACCGGAGGGCATGTTTTCCAGATGCACTTTACCAATTCGAGAGCGATGCATGAGGCAGGATTCCTGGGAGCAACCACCGGGAACTGGTCCAAAGGAGAAATCGCATTCGGCTTTAATTTAGTCCGCGTGTTTTAATAAAAAAAGTCCCGAATCTTCGGGACTTTTTTATGATTAATTCTTGATGAATTTTGTTGAGTATTTCTGACCGTTGGCGCTTTCTATATTCAGGATATAGGTTCCTTTGGAAAGTGTACGGATGTCAATCTGTTCCGACTGGATCGCTGCTTTCAGTACTAAACGACCGGTTGTGTCATAGAAAAGTGCTTTTTTCGCACTGCTGTCAAGGTTGTTAAAATGTACTTTAACAAAGTCCTGTGCCGGGTTCGGATAAATCATAAATGTATCCAGGGCAACTTCAGGATTGTTAAGTGCTGTACCTTCAACCACCATAAGGCTTTGATTTACGGCTGGATTGTTAATAACATCTACCGTTCCGGAAGGCCATTTAACGATTACCTGGTAAATTTCGGTAGCTGTTCCCAGACCAAAATGAACATTTAAAGAGCTCATGTTTCTAAAACCATCGCCACTTCTTACATCTCTGATTTGTTTGCCCCACGGACCGAATATTTCAATTCTTGCCCCGATACCGTTAATGTTGCTCTGCACACCTTTCAGTAATATTTTTAGCCATTTGTTGCTGTTGCCGTTATTCATATAAACGTTGTCGTTGTTCTGGATATCCAGGAAGCCATCGTTGTTTAAATCGCCTATAGGACCGTTTGTAACACCAATAGGCTGTGGTGTAAAGGTCATGTTGCCGTTATTGATCATGATGATGTTTCCTGCTCCGAATACATCCACAAAACCGTCGTTGTTAAAATCATGGGCAACATTTTCCTGTCCTAAGTTGGTCAGTTGCGGGTATCCGGAACCGGCTGTAACATCGGTAAAAGTTCCGTCGCCGTTGTTGCGCATTAATTTGTGCATTCCGTTTGCATTCGAGCTTGCTCCGACTAAAACATCCATATCACCGTCATTGTCAAAATCGGCCCATGCTGACGACCAGGTCTGGATAGGGTCGGCAAGACCGGCCTGAACGCTCACATTGGTAAAAACACCATTACCATCGTTACGGTGCAGTTCATTGATGTTTGCAGTAGTGTTCCCGCCTCGGCATTTGGCTATAAACAAATCCGGATCTCCGTCGTTGTCATAATCCACCCAGATAGAGCCATAATTTCCGCCTTCGGGATGATCTCCCATACCGCCCTGATGGAACGTAAAGTTATTATTACCGTCGTTCAGGAAATAAACATTAGGATCGACATCATGGCATACAAAGGCATCCAGGTTACCATCATTATTAATGTCCACAAAGTTGGTTCGCTGGCAGAAGATATAATTAGGATAGGAGGTAGCGGTATAAGCTGTTCCGTTGCTGTTGGCTTTCATAAAGGTTGCCCCGCTGCCGCCTCCGTAGATCAAATCGTTATATCCGTTTTTGTCGTAATCTGCTGCGGCAATACTCCAGGAAGGTACGTTGTTAACCATCGTTGTCGGATAGGTGACGGTGGTAAACCCACCGGTAGCATTCTGGTATAAAATTTTAATCTGGGAACCGCTCACGCCAACAATGTCGTCCAGGTAGTCCCCATTCATATCCACCACACAGTTCTTATAGGAAGAACCGGCAAGCGAAGCGGAAACCGGAGAGAAACTAACAAGCGTTGGCGGTGGAACTACCGGTGCCTGTTCGGTGATTTTAAAGTCAAATCCCACAGGACTCCAGCGGTTATCAAAAGCAATATAATAGGTAGTGCCCGGAGTACCGTTAATCGTAGCGATGGATAAATATCCGGTACCGCTATCGTCATCACCGCCCACGCATTCCAGGGAACCGCAAAGTCCTTTGTAAATGTGTACACGGGTATCTTTACCGGTATTTACGGCAAGATCGGTAGATACGGTAATGCTGTTGTTTGTGGTCGCGTTGTATTTGTACCATTTACCGGAAGTAGCAGTATTGCTGTTTGGGGGGCAAATAGGGGATGGTGCTTCCGATCCGTCAATAGCATTAACGGTGTAGGTGCCGATGCTTACCAGTTGCGCCGTCTGACAGTTGCTTTGGGAAAAGGCACTGACGGCACACGTTAAAAATAGTAAAAGTGTAATTTTTTTCATGTTGTTTTGTTTTTTGGTAGGTGGTTACTAAATCATGGACAGTTGGGATTTAAAGAGTTTATCCATTGCTCTATCATTTGTACACCTTCTTCGTGTACAATTGTTCTTCCGAGAAGCGGCATTCTGTTTGCTTCGTCTGTAGAATTCATTCTGAAATGTAACATGGAACGTTGGAAACTTCCTCTGGTTACAATATGGGTAAGCGAATTGTCGATATATTCCTGAGGGGAAACACAAATACCCAGATTTACGGGATTACCGGTTTCGCTGAATGCAAAGCGCATCGGGCGGTAATCGCAATGGCTGTTTTCGGCATGACAATGCGCGCAGTTAATATCAATATAGGAGCGTACTCTCAGTTCCAAAGGTTTGGAAGTATCCTGCCAGTTTACCGTACTGGCAATATTGGATGGGTATCCGGATTGCAGCATACCGTTTTCCATCCATTTGGTGAGCTGGTTTTTGGCGCCGTCCGTATAGTTGTAGGTAATATTCAGGTTTTGTGGTTTCGGACCAATCGGAATTGCTTTTTCATTCTTTTTATGACAGGTCAGGCATTCCGTTGCGGAAGGTATTCTGTAGTTGGTCGATTTTGTTACATTGTTTTCTTTCCAGGTGAGTGGTTTATAGCTGCCGTTCATATCCAGTGTTGCTTCCGTCTGGTTTTCATTCCAGATATAATTGGCAAAGATCCAGATGTCATTGCCGCTGCCGTCAACTCCTTTTTTAACCATCAAACGGGTTTCGATAATCCGGGTGTCATTGGACGGCTGTACATTGTCGTAGTAAAAAGTTTTAACCAGTGCTGTTCCCACCGGAAATTTAAGGACTTTACCGTCGCCGTCATAAACGGCTTTGGTGCCTTCGGGCATCCATACAAAACGTTTTTTATGGGCATAATCGGTAAACAGCCCGCTGGCAATTTCATAAGGCAGCACCCGGGCATTGGGTGTGTTATTTTTTAAAATACCGGTAAAGAAATGGTAGTCCGATAATTTTTGATAGGGAATCTGATTGAGATCCAGGGAGACCGGAGTAGTGGTTGGAGTGGGCGTAATCGTTTCATATTCGTCACTGTCGGACTGACAGGAGAATAAGGTGAAAACCCCCAGAAATGCAATAATTGTAAGGGATAAGTAGCTTTTCTTCATATACTTGTTATTCAAATGTTTATGTTTTTGTATAACAAATATATAGTATTTGTGGATTTGTTTTTAAATTAACAATTATTTTAAACAATATTAATTAATTTGTTTAAAAAAGTTATATATCTAACTGTACTCCGTAATTTGATAATCCTTCCAATGCTTCTTTAGTGGTATGGTCAAAGCGGTTTAAATGGTCATTATGTTCTTTCCTGATATTGTTGCGGCGTATGGAATCATAAAAACGGCGCACTTCATCCAGGCTGGTCAGTATCGGTTTCGGAGCGGTTACATTTTTACCGGTATCATCTTTGGCAACCATCGTAAAATAAGAAGAATTGCAATGTTTGACCTTTCCGGTCTGAATGTTTTGGGAAACCACACGGATACCGACAACCATCGAACTTCTGCCCACATAGTTCACACAGGCTTTCAGGGTAACCAATTCCCCGACTTCTATAGGATTCAGGAAGTCCACCGTATCTACAGACGCGGTTACACAGTAACGGCCGGAATATTTGGAAGCACAGGCAAAAGCAATCTGATCCATTAGGGAAAGAATATAGCCACCGTGAATTTTTCCGCTGAAATTGGAATGGGAAGGGAGCATCAATTCTGAGATAGTGATTCTCGAAGAATTTATTTTTTTGTAGTCGGTTTCCATAGTGTTATTCGTTTTGTTCGTGATTAGTATTCGCTCTGTTCAGGATATTTTCGGGCAGCGATTTTTTCGCCTTGGCGCCCATTTTCTTTAATTTTTCCACACTGCTGATGAGGTTGCCTTTACCGTCTGTAAGCTTATTCATAGCGCCCTGATATTCCGTTTTGGCTTCGTCCATTTTTTTGCCGATTTTAACCAGATCGGTTACAAAACCATCGAATTTATCGTATAAGGCGCCGGCCTGACGGGCAATCTCATAGGCGTTCTCCTGCTGTTTTTGGTTTGTCCACATACTGTCGATAGTGCGCAGGGTGGCCAGTAAAGTAGAGGGTGTTACGATTACAATATTCTTTTCGAAAGCTTTATTGTAAAGTGTGTTGTCCTCGTTAAGCGCTATTGCAAAAGCCGGTTCCATCGGGATAAAAAGCAATACGAAATCCGGGCTTTCCATCTGGTACAGATCGTGGTAATTTTTGCTGCCCAATTGTTCTACGTGGCGTCTGATTGAATGCAGGTGTTCTTTCAGGTGGGCTGTTTTTGCCGGTTCGTCTTCTTCATTTACAAAACGCTCGTAGGCGGTTAGCGATACTTTTGAATCCACCACCATTTTTTTTCCATCCGGTAAATTGATGACTACATCCGGTTGTACGCGGCTGCCGTCTGCCGTTACAAAACTTTGCTGTACTTCATATTCACGTCCTTTTTCAAGACCCGATTTTTCCAGTACTTTTTCCAGAATCAATTCGCCCCAGTTCCCCTGCATTTTGCTGTCGCCTTTTAATGCTTTTGTCAGGTTGAGCGTTTCTTTGCTCATCTGTTCGTTCATTTCCCGTAATCCTAAAATCTGCTGGCGTAAAGCTGCATGGTAATCAATGCTTTCCTTATGGGTGTCTTCTACCTTTTTTTCAAACAAATGAATTTTTTCCTGTAAAGGAGACAGTATGTTTTTCAGGTTTTCTTTATTCTGTTCGGTAAACTTAGCCGATTTTTCTTCCAGGATTTTGTTGGCAAGATTTTCGAATTCTTTCGCAAACTTTTCCTGCAGCTGGTTAACCTCTTCTTTTTGTTCTTTATTGCGTTCCCAGAGATTGTCAAAATCCACTTCTTTTTTAGAGAGTTGTATGGCTAAGGCATCTTTTTCCGTACGGATCTGTTCTTTCTCCATATTCGACTGGGCGAGCTGCCTGTCAAACTGGTTGCGCTCCTGCAGGAATTGCTGTTTGAGCTGTTCCGCCTGAGCCAGTAAGCCATTGATGCGTTCGTCCCGTCCGGATTGCTCCGATTTGGAAGCAGCGGCAGCCAGTATTTTTCCTATCCATATCCCGATAAGCAGGGCAATGATAAATGCGGCGGGTAGTATTACGTTTTGTGACATCGTATAATTAAAATTTGCGTGTTATGTAAAAATAGGAATTTGTTTTTATTGAATAATAAAAAAAAGAAAGTCCCACCGAAGCAGGACTAAAGGTTTTCACCTACGGCATATAGCCTTATTGTGATAAGATTAAAGATTAGAATAATTTTTTCACATTTCAAATGTAATAAAAAAATGCTTGACTTTTATTATGGAAATCCGTAAACAAACAATACTAATTTTTTAGTAGCTTTAAAATTCTTAAAATTTTAGAATGTCATGACGAAAATATTAGGATTAGATTTAGGAACAAACAGTATCGGCTGGGCGGTTGTGGATAAGGATGGAAATGATTTTACTTTATTGGATAAAGGTGTCAGAATATTTTCTGAAGGAGTGAAATCAGAAAAAGGTGTAGAGAGTTCCCGCGCTGCAGAACGCACCGGTTATAGAAGTGCCAGAAAAATTAAATACCGCAGGAAATTAAGAAAATATGAAACTCTTAAAGTGCTTTCTGTAAACGGAATGTGCCCGTTGACTGTTGAAGAAGTGGATGAATGGAAAAAATCAGGGTTTAAAACATATCCGCTTAATCCGGAATTTTTAAAATGGTTGCGTACCAATGAAGATGAAAATATAAATCCGTATGTTTTTAGGGATAAGGCAAGTAAGCAAAAAGTTCCTTTATATGAATTTGGAAGAGCGCTGTATCATATAGCGCAAAGACGCGGTTTTTTGAGTAATCGATTGGATCAATCGGCAGAAGGGATAATGGAAGAGCATTGTCCGGTTATTCAGACAGCGATTGAAGATCTGAATACTATAGATGAAATGAAAACGGAATTAAAAGACTATTTTTTTAATACAGGAATCCTTGATGAAAGTATAAAAGGTGGCTTTAAAAAAGATTTAGATGAAGGGGAAACTAAATTAAAATCGCTTTACAATGCCCTAATTGGCATTGTGAAAAAGAATGAAAATGATATTGCTAAAGCAAAAGATGAAGTTATTGCCCGTTTAAACAGGAAAGAGGATTTAGGAGCTGTTAAGCGAGTGATTGGGGAAATCTCCCAAGCAATGAAAGATGGCAACTTTGCTACTCTTGGACAATATTTTTTTAGTTTATATAGTAAAGATAAGATAAGAAATAAATATACGGCGAGAGAAGAACACTATTTAAAAGAATTTGAAATACTGTGTAAAATACAAGGAATTGACGGGATTGATGAAAAAGAACAATTGCCAGAAAAAAGATATTTTGGATTGGCTAAGGAATTATACAAAGCGATTTTTTTTCAACGACCTTTAAAATCTCAAAAAGGATTGATTGGAAAATGTTCTTTTGAAAAAAGTAAGTCCCGTTGTGCTATTTCTCATCCTGATTTTGAGGAATACAGAATGTGGACTTATTTGAATACCATTAAGTACGGAACACAATCAGAGAAAACCCTGCGTTTTTTATCACAGGATGAAAAAATGAGTTTAGTATCTAAATTTTTTAGAAAAAAAGACAATTTCAATTTTGAAGATTTAGCTAAGGAATTAATCCCGAAAGGCACTACATTCGGATTTTATAAATCTTCTAATAAGAACGAGTTTCATTATTGGTTCAACTACAAACCAACAGATACGGTTACAGGTTGTCCGGTTTCGGCTTCCTTGAAAAATGTAATTGGTGAAAACTGGAAAACAAAGACTTTTACCTATGAAAC
The DNA here is from genome assembly GCF_013389455.1 of Flavobacterium inviolabile. Lineage (NCBI taxonomy): Bacteria > Pseudomonadati > Bacteroidota > Flavobacteriia > Flavobacteriales > Flavobacteriaceae > Flavobacterium > Flavobacterium inviolabile. The sequence goes on from NZ_CP058278.1 coordinate 1,868,134, forward strand.
ATTAAATTCAAAAGCCGAGCGTGTGTCAAGGACTGTAGATTATAAAGATCTATGGCACTTGCTTTCAGTTTCGACTTCTGAGGTTTATTTGTATGAATATGCCAAGGACAAATTAGGTTTAGAAGATAAGGCTTCTAAGGCATTCAGCAGAATTCGGCTAAAAAAAGATTTTGCAAGTTTGAGTTTAAATGCGATTAATAAAATTTTGCCTTATGTGAAAGAAGGTTTGTTATATTCTCATGCAGTATTTATGGCGAATATTGAGAATATTGTAGATAAGGAAATCTGGGAGGATATCACTCAAAGAAAATATATTCAAGATAAAATCGCTTTAATTATTGAGAATCATATCTATGAAAATAGCTTGCTCGAAGTGGTAAATTCGTTGATAAAAGATTGTAAAACGGACAATTGTTATTATTCAAAAGAAGCGGAAACAACCTATAAGGATGATTTGAATAAAAAACTTATAACGTTCTTTAAATACAATAAAATGGAGGACGCCGGTGAACAGCAATCGCTTTTGGATAAGCTCTTTCCAATCTTTATTGAACAATTGAAAGCGTATGAATTTATAAAGATCAAGCGTCTGGATGAAAAAGTTTTTGAGTTTTTAAATGGCGAAAGCGAAGATGGACAAGTATTTTGTATGAATGAAAAACGTTTGAAAAAACTATACCATCCGTCTGATATTGAAGTTTTTAAAAAGAAAATTATTAAAGATGCATTTGGAAATGAGAAAATAGTTCTCGGTAGTCCATTAACTACATCCATTAAGAATCCTATGGCAATGCGCGCGCTGCATCAATTGCGAAAGGTCTTGAATACCTTGATTTTTGAGGGGCAGATTGATGAAAAAACAAAAGTTCATATCGAAATGGCCCGTGAGTTAAACGATTCAAACAAACGAAAAGGAATTCAGGATTATCAAAACGAGAATAAGAAGAAAAGGGATGACGCAATCAAGGACATTAAGAAACTTTATTGGGAAGAATGTAAAAAAGAGATTGAACCCACGGATGATGATTTACTGCGTTATCAGCTCTGGCTGGAACAAAACAGGTCTGAGATATATGAAGAAGGCAGGAACATCAGTATTTGTGATATAATTGGAAATAATCCCAAATATGATATTGAACATACTATTCCAAGAAGTATCTCACAAGATAATTCTCAGATGAATAAGACACTTTGCAGTCCAAAATTTAACAGAAATATCAAAGGGAATAAAATGCCGGTTGAATTAAGTAACTATTTAGAAATTCTGCCCAGAATAGCACATTGGAAAAAAGAAGCAGAAAATTTAAGCCGGGAAATTGAATTAATTACACGTTCCATAAAAGGAGTTGCAACTAAAGAAGCAAAAGATAAAAAAATAAGAAGAAGACACTTTTTAACTTTAAAAAGAGATTATCTGAAAGGGAAATACGAGCGTTTCATTTGGGAAGAGCCGAAAGTAGGATTTAAGAACAGTCAAATTCCGGACACCGGAATCATCACCAAATACGCCCAGGCATATTTAAAATCGTATTTCAAAAGAGTGGAAAGTGTAAAAGGCGGCATGGTTGCTGAGTTTAGAAAAATTTGGGGAGTTCAGGAAAGTTATCATGAGAATGATAAAAAGTATTTTCTTGAAAAAGACAGGAGTAAGCACACCCACCACACTATCGATGCGATAACGATAGCTTGTATGACTAAAGAAAAATACGATGTGTTGGCTACTGCCTGGACTTTGGAGGATAAGGAACAAATAAATGAAGCCCGAAAGTTATTGGCTGATTCAAAACCCTGGAAAACTTTTAAAGAAGATTTAAAAAAACTGGAAGAAGAAGTTTTAGTGTCACATCACACACCGGACAATGTTAAAAAACAATCTAAAAAGATTGTTCGGATTAGAGGGAAAAAGCAATATGTTGCAGAAACAGAAAAGGATGCTAATGGTAAAACAGTTGTAAAAAAAGATGTTAACCAAAAGATAGTTTATAAGTTAGACGGAAAAGGTAATAAAATACCAAGATTGCAGCAAGGAGATACTATCCGGGGATCATTACATCAGGACAGTATTTATGGTGCTATAAGAAATCCGTTAAATAATGAAGAAATCCGCTATGTAATTCGTAAAGATTTAGAAAGTATTAAAGCGACTGATCTGGAAAATATTGTTGATGAGACAGTAAAAGAAAAAGTAAAAAAGGCTATTGAAAATAAGGTACTGTTAATTTCTTCAAATGCACAGCAAAAAAACAAGCTTAACGGAACGGTTTGGATGAATGAAGAAAAAGGGATTGTAATAAAGAAAGTCAGAATATATGCTAATTCTGTAAAAAATCCTTTAGAGATAAAAGAGCATAGTCCATTGTCGAAATCGAAATATAAGCATAAACAAAAAGTTTATGGACAAAATGATGAGAACTATTGTATGGCTATTTATGAACTGGATGGGAAACGAGATTTTGAATTAATTAATAATTTTAATTTAGCAAAATTGATAAAACAAGGTCAAGGTTATTATCCTTTATATAAAGAAAAAGAAATAAAAGGAAAAAAAGTACAAATTCCGGTTGCTAAAAGTAATAACAGAGATGTTATTTTGAAAAAAGGGCAACAAGTTGTTTTTTATGACAAAGAAGTGGAAAATCCCAAAGACATTACAGAAATAATTGATTTTAAAGATAGAGCCTATATTATTGAAGGATTGTCGATTAATAGAGTTAAATCCGGTAATAACTTTTACGAGTTTGGAGTTATTCAACTGAAATACTTTAAAGAAGCAAGAAAAGCTGATGATATAAAAAAAGATAATTTTAAACCAGATGGAGATTTTAAATTAACAGAATATAAACCAACAAGAAAAATGAGTCCGGGTCAATTTACAGCTTTTGTTGAAGGAATTGATTTTAAAGTTTTAACATCTGGTAAGTATAAGAAAATATGATTTTTTAGATTGTTTAATATAGGTTTTTATGATTTTAAAATATCAAAATGATAATGAAAACTCATCCATTGATTGTAAGATGGACAAAGATTAGAAAACACGATATTTACAGCATAGTACAGTATGTCAAATTTGTTGTTGTGGTTTGATTAAAGATTAGAGAACACGATATTATGCTAGGTTAACCCACAACAAAATTCATGTTGTGGTTTGATTAAAGATTAGAAAGCACGATATTGCTTTCAGTAACTTCATTATAATTGATGTGGTTGTGGTTTGATTAAAGATTAGAAAACACGATATTCTTAAAACTAAATGGTGACCTACAGCTTATGTTGTGGTTTGATTAAAGATTAGAAAACACGATATTAATCGTAGAGAATGGGATATCAACTACGGCGTTGTGGTTTGATTAAAGATTAGAAAACACGATATTGCCGAGATTTCAACACGACTATAATGATTAGTTGTGGTTTGATTAAAGATTAGAAAACACGATATTGTTGAACATCTTTTTTAACATCGACTATAGTTGTGGTTTGATTAAAGATTAGAAAACACGATATTCTTATTAAACAAGTATATATGGTCATACAAGTTGTGGTTTGATTAAAGATTAGAAAACACGATATTGCGCTAATACAACTATATCTAATTCACATGTTGTGGTTTGATTAAAGATTAGAAAACACGATATTGTATAATAATTAACAGTTCATTACATCATGGTTGTGGTTTGATTAAAGATTAGAAAACACGATATTAATTGAAATGGTAATTAAAGATGTTTTAGGTTGTGGTTTGATTAAAGATTAGAAAACACGATATTAACGCTGCTTTCATTTTGCCAAAAATCTTTGTTGTGGTTTGATTAAAGATTAGAAAACACGATATTATCTTTATTACTAAAGATCACGGACACGGGTTGTGGTTTGATTAAAGATTAGAAAACACGATATTAGAAGCAGCCAGCAAAGTGCAAGGAATTGCGTTGTGGTTTGATTAAAGATTAGAAAACACGATATTAGATGGTTCGTTAACATATATCTTAAAATAGTTGTGGTTTGATTAAAGATTAGAAAACACGATATTCCTCGAAACACAATATGACTATAAGATAAGGTTGTGGTTTGATTAAAGATTAGAAAACACGATATTAGATGGTTCGTTAACATATATTCTGAAGTAGTTGTGGTTTGATTAAAGATTAGAAAACACGATATTCAGGTCAGACGTTACCAGACCCTGAATTATGTTGTGGTTTGATTAAAGATTAGAAAACACGATATTTCAACCTTTCGTGCAGAAAATGCGTGAAATGTTGTGGTTTGATTAAAGATTAGAAAACACGATATTCAGTAGTGTTGGATTGTATATATTCAAGGGGTTGTGGTTTGATTAAAGATTAGAAAACACGATATTCATAGGAAGTAAAATACTAGGTAACGACATGTTGTGGTTTGATTAAAGATTAGAAAACACGATATTACTAGCATACTTCGATGCGTATAAAAACTAGTTGTGGTTTGATTAAAGATTAGAAAACACGATATTCAGGGGACGGAAAGATAAAAACAGTACGAAGTTGTGGTTTGATTAAAGATTAGAAAACACGATATTTAGCACAAGCTACAGAAACAACAAGTGTGAGTTGTGGTTTGATTAAAGATTAGAAAACACGATATTCACCATTATATAATGGTGTGACGGTTAGTAGTTGTGGTTTGATTAAAGATTAGAAAACACGATATTCGAACGAGCAAAAAAAGCTAAAAAAGAAGGTTGTGGTTTGATTAAAGATTAGAAAACACGATATTTGGTATATCACCAGTAGCATTCTCGGAAGGTTGTGGTTTGATTAAAGATTAGAAAACACGATATTTTGCCACTCTAAACCTAGACGCTCGAATAGTTGTGGTTTGATTAAAGATTAGAAAACACGATATTCGGAATGCCACTGACAGCAAAAATGCTGGAGTTGTGGTTTGATTAAAGATTAGAAAACACGATATTAGTTGCGTTTTTAGCTTCTGATTATTAAGTGTTTAAAAGTAAATATCGTGATAAAAAATGCTTCTTTTTTAGAGTGATAAGCTAAGCTTGAAGCATTTTTTTATTTCTAAGGTTAAAACAATTCCAGTTGTGTGGGTTGCGGCGCTTTGGGGACTTCTGCTTTACCCCAGAAATTAATGATATTTCCAAACTGTTTGTCGGTGATCCTTAAAACACTCACTTTTCCTAAAGGCGGCAGCAGCTTATAAATCCGTTTTTCATGAACATCAGCACTTTCACTACTTGCACAATGCCGTATGTAAACAGAATACTGCATCATCGAAAAACCGTCCTTTAACAGGCTGTTTCGAAAACCGGAAGCATTTTTCCGGTCTTTTCTGGTATCAGTTGGTAAATCAAAAAATACAAACAGCCACATTACTCGGTATCCGTTAAGTTCCATAACGAAGGATATTTGATCTTTTTGCGGCTTCCTGTAAAACATTGCTGCAGTGAACTTGCCGTTTTTTGCAAACCCACCATCAGCGGACTTTTTTCCTCTTTAAAATAAACCGTTCGGGTTAACACCTGCAGGAGTTCCGACTTTATTAGCGTATTTAATTCCTCTTCATCATATTGCTGTATGACTTGATAAACCAGCTCATCTACAGCCGGGCGAAAAGGCTCCATGATATCATCGGCAAGTGCAAAAGCATTGTATTTGCTTTTATGATGAATGCCCAAAGTGTTCAGCAGGCCGCTTCCGGATAAAGCCCTGGCAGTAGCGGCTCTTAATATGGCGTAGCCGTAGTTAAAAAAGTTATTCGGATATTCGCCAAAACGTTCCCTTTTAAAACTGTGCTCAAAAAAGGACTTCCAGTATTGCGATGCTGCGACACCTTCCATATTGCTGGAATCGCCGCTGAGTACCTTACCGGCCAAAAACGGAAACGTATTTTTTTGCCTGGTGATTTTTTCCAGAAGTAATCCCTGATTCTTAATTTTCTCGACAACGGTTTGCTGCCATAATTGCTTTTTTAGCGGTAAAGAAGCCTCAATCTGGTTTCGGAATATTTCCTGTTGGATATGATGGCTGTTAAGATTCAGAAACATCCCGTTGGGCAGATGACTTTTGCCGCAAACAATAATCGCAGTATTATTTTCGATAAGCAGGTTCATGGCAGGAATGCTTAAATAAACCTCGGGATTATCAATAACAAGAAAACCGATATCTTCAACAGGAATAAAACTTTCCCGGATCTCGGATTGTAAAACCAGCTGGAGATTTTTTGTAGTAATACGGGTTTTGTTTTCTACAAGAACGGTACGTTTAATCATAGCTTTAATTTTTTAAGGTGCAATACCTTATAAAAAGAGCTAAAAAAAACGAAAAAGCATTACGGAAAACCGTACCCTGTTTGTTGGGCAATGTATTAAACCGATTACCGTTCTTTCTTCAGCAAAGCAATCAGTTCATCTTTTTCCTGCAGCCGTTTTTCATACTGCTCGATCAGTTTTTTATAAACGTCATTCAAGGCTTTAATACTATCCAGGATAATCTCCTTATCTTTTCTTTTTTTAGGATCGGTTCCGTTTTTCTGTTTGGCTAAAAAGCTTTTGGGTTTCACTTCAAAAATCAAACTCAACTGTTCGATATGGGAAGCCCACGACTGACTTTCACCATTTTCAATACGGGCATAGGCAGATTGCGATATACTGAGTTTTTCGGCTACTTCTTCCTGCGAAAAGCCTTTTAATTTTCTCATATGGCGAATTTTTTCCCCGACTGTTCTGTTCATGTATACTGTTGTTTTCTGCTTCTAAAAATAAAAAAAATAAAGGTTATCTTATAAAAAAAGGGTAGAATTACCCTTAAATCGCATAAGAGAGTGCTTTTTAAGTCGTTAAATTTGGAATTATTAAGGCTTATTTCAGAAAAGGAAACACAAATTAGAACAATAATAATTATTCAAAATGTACCATTATGAAGAAACTTAATCTTAAGAAAAAAATTGTTTCCGTATTAACGGATAAAGAAAAAGCAACCATCCAGGGTGGTGGAACAAACGTAACCTGTGCCAGCTTTGCAACAGAAATAAGATGGACCGAAGACCCTTGTGTAGTACCGCCGCCGCCAACAAAAAGATGTCCGAATGACGGGATCACACCGCCAACCAGCGATCCGATATTCGTGCCTTAAAACTACCGTAACCAATCAAACTATTATACAATGAAACGATTAAACCTAAAAAAGAAAGTGGTTTCCGTATTAACGGATAAAGAAAAAGCAAACATTCAGGGTGGAGGAACAAACGAAACCTGTGCGAGCTTTGCAACAGAGATAAGATGGACAGAACAGCCTTGTGGTGTACCTGTTACCAGATTAGAGTGCCCAAGTATTAAAGTGGCTTGTGTAACACATTTAGTGTGCCCTACAACTACTCTTGAAGAGATGTAGTAAACAGACAAAATAAAATAGCAGTAATGTATTTTACTATAATCTTTTAAAGATCGCAGTACAGGTGTTGAACCAAAAGAGAAGATTGTTCTCTTCTGTCCAAACCGGTTAAAAATACAATTACTTCATAATGAACGCTATTTTAAACCGTTGAAGAGTTGCTGTTCTTCAACGGTTTTGTATTTAAATAAATAATCTCACAACACCACTATGGAACTGGAAGGCTATAAAGAACTAAAAGAAATTACCGACTACTTACAAAATCCGGAACAGGTTTTTAAAGAAGAAAAAGCCGCCAATATTGCATTGCATTCCGGTTTGTCAGGTGTTATCATAACATTGGTAAACATCCGTAAAAAATTCCCGGAACTGGTTGATCCGGATATCATTCGGCAATATATCGCCAAAACCTACGATATCCTTTCCGAAAGTGAAGCCTTCTATCCGTCATTTTGCGGTGGTCTTGCCGGATATGCCTATCTGCTGCACCTGCTCAAAGAAGAACAGATCCTGGAAGGCGACTACAGTGAGGTACTCGCTGAAATTGATGAAATCCTTGACGAACATTTTGAAATAAACCTCGAAGAAGAAGATATCGACATCCTTCACGGTGCGATGGGACTTGGCTTGTATTTTATAGAAACGGGCAAAAAACAACAGGTTGAAGCATTGATCGACAGACTTGCGGGGATAGCCCAAAGAGAAGGCGATCAGTGTTATTGGAAAACATTCGATCACTATAAAACCCGGAAATACAAAATTGATTTCGGACTGGCACACGGCAACGCCGGAGTACAATATTTTCTGGGAAAATGCATTTACCACAACATTAAAGCCGATGCCTGTAAAGAGCTGCTCGAAGCCAGCCTTAATTTTTACAAAAACAACATCCAGGACCACAATGCGATACAATCGTATTTTCCGGTACACATACCGGAAGAAAACTATCTCGATAAAACCTACGCGCCCGAAACATCCCGAATGGCCTGGTGTTACGGCGATTTAGGCATCTTATATACCCAATTGTTTGCAGCCGATATTATGGAAATGCCGGATTTAAAATTGGAAATAATCGGACAATTGAAGCAAACAGCCCAACGAAGAACCAAAGAAAACACAATGCACAACGATGCCGGATTTTGCCATGGCACCAGCGGACTGTCCATTATGTTTCAAAACATATACCAGCTGACGAAAGAACCTGAATTTCTGGAAACAGCCCAATACTGGCTGCAACAAACGCATGCTTATAAAAACAGCACGGCAACCTATGATGTGGTTGCCTACAGACTATTTGAAGGAAGCCGGAAAAATGAGATTGATGTTACACTGCTGGAAGGAATTTCCGGTGTGGCAGCGGCCTATCTGGCCAATCTTAGAACCGGAGGAACAACCTTATTGGACAAAACACTATTCTTAAGGTATTAAGCGATAACACCATTATGAAAAAGAAGAACATACGCTATAACAGGTTTGATAAATATGTTTTGAGAACACCGTTAATGCCGGTCAATTTCCTGATGGAACTCACCCGGCAGGCAGATACTCCTGACGAAACAATACAGCAGCAGTTCCGGGATCCGGTAGTCCGGGAAGCCATCTTCCTGGCATCGCCGGTACTCTATAAGGAAATTGAAAAATGGACGGAAGGAAAAGTAGAAGACCCTAAAGAATGCAAAAAAATAAAGCTTTCCTTCCTGAAATATTTAACCCGGATGGCATTCCGTCCGACACCTTTCGGACTTTTTGCCGGTTGTAAACTGGGAAGTATTACAGAAAATACCCGTATTGAAAACAGTGATTTCTCTAAAAACAAGCGTCATACAAGGCTGGATATGAATTTTGTAGGAGCTTTAAACCAATCCCTTACCGCGAATAAGAATATTCGGGAACAGCTGCAGTATTATCCCAATTCGAGCCTTTATTTTATTGGGAATAACATCCGTTATGTGGAATGTATCTACCAGAATACAAATCGTTCGCATCATCTTATCGAAATAGAAACCTCCGATTACCTGAACGACTGCCTGCAACTGGCCAAAAACGGTGCCGATAAAGCGGCATTGGTAAAGTTGCTGGCAAAAGAAGACATCACTGTGGAGGAAGCAGCCGGATTTGTAGATGACTTAATTGACAATCAGATCCTGGTTAGTGAAATGGAACTTTCCGTTTCCGGCGAAGAATTCATCCGGCAGACCATCAAAACGTTAAAAAGACTAAAGGACACGGAAAACCTTATTGCCATTCTGGAAGAAACGGCACAAAAAATAGCGGCACTGGATCATTCCATTGGAAATGATCCGAAGGAATATGAAGCGCTGCTGGCAATACTGAAAAAATTTGACATTCCGTTTGATGAAAAATACATCTTTCAAACCGACATGATTCTCAATACCAGCCATAACACACTGGGAGAAGCCACTACTGCACAGCTTCAAAAAGGAATTGCGCTGTTAAACAGAATGACCTCGCGCATGCCCAATCTGCAGCTGCAAAAATTTATAGACAAATTTCAGGAACGCTATGAAGACCGGGAGGTGCCGCTTGCTTTGGCACTTGATAACGAACTCGGTATCGGCTATCCGGTAAACAGCTATAAAGGCAACCTGAATCCGTTGTTAAACAAAATATACATTCCTTCCGGCCAGCAGACCAACCGGCAGCGGGAAATGAAATGGTCGGCAGTAGACAGTATTCTTTTTGGTAAAATGAGAACGGCTCAAGCCAATAAAGAATATACCATTCAGCTACAGGATGAAGATTTTAGCAGCTTTGAGCCAATATGGGACGATTTACCGGATACGATTTCGTCCATGACAGAAATTGTAACCAGTGGTGACGAACAGAAAATTGTCATTAAAACGGTTGGTGGTTCCGGTGCGGCCAATTTGTTCGGCAGGTTCTGTCTGGGCGATCAGGAGCTTCATGAATATGCCAAAACAATCATCGAAAAAGAAGAGGCGCTAAACAGCGATAAATTACTGCCCGAAATCATACACCTTCCGGAAAACAGAGTAGGGAATGTGCTGATGCGCCCTGCCTTCCGGAAATTTGAAATACCGTATCTGGCTTCTTCCGGAAAAACGGCAGACCATCAGCTCCCGATTGAAGATCTGGTTGTTTCCATAAGGGATAACACTGTTGTACTCCGTTCGCTGAAACACAATAAAGAAATCATTCCCCGTTTAACCAACGCCCATAATTACTCCCATAACGCCTTGCCTATTTATCACTTTTTGTGTGATTTACAGGCGCAGGGAAAAAGAGGCGGTTTGTACTTTACCTGGGGAGGACTGCGTGATGAATATCCTTTTCTGCCAAGGGTCGAATATGAAAACATCATCCTTTCCAGAGCCAAATGGAAAATAACCCATAAAGAAGTGGAAAAACTGTTAGCCATCGATGCGGTATCGGAGATCGGTACCATTACCGAATGGCGCAATGAAAGGAATATTCCGCAATATGCCATTTTGGTGGAAGGCGACAACAAGCTGCTGATCAATTTTGAAAACCTGACCTCTTTTCAGATGCTTGCCACGGCAGTAGCGAAAAGAAACGTTTTTGAAATAGAAGAATTCCTGTTTTTTGAAGATGCCGTGACCAGAGGCAGTAAAGAGGACTATTTTGCAAACGAGGTGGTCTTTTCATTTTATAAAGAATTAAATTAAAAGAAGTGAATATGGATACGACTATAAAACAATCATTTCTTATTGGTGACGAATGGCTGTACTATAAAATATATACCGGCTTTTCCACGACCGACACTATTCTGACCCATCATCTTCATGCGGTCATTACCGGTTTGCAGGAGGAAGGAATACTCGATAAATGGTTTTTTATCCGCTATACCGATCCGGACCATCACATTCGGCTGCGGGTGCATTTGGTCAATACGGAACAGCTGGGAAAAGTAATGCTTGCCTTTCAGGAATGCCTGCGCAATTTATGGGAACAGAACAGCATCTGGAAACTGCAGACGGATACCTACAGCAGGGAGATGAAACGTTACGGAGCTACGCTGATAACGGAAGCCGAAACAATTTTTTTTCACGACAGCCATTGTATCACGGCCGTTTTAACTGTTTTGGAAGAACCGGAAAGTGAAAATACCAGGTGGATTTTCGGAATGGCTTCCATTGATACTTTTTTAGATACTTTCGGTTATCCGATCCATGAAAAACGGGCAGTAATGGAAAGCCTGAGAGAAGGTTTTTTTAAAGAGTTTAAAGTGGATACGCCTACTAAAAAAGGCTTGAGCGCCAAATACAGGGAACACAAAAATGAGATTGCTGCTTTTATGAAAACCGAAACCGGCGCACTAAAACAGCTGTTAACGGAAAGGAATACCCGATTAGCAGAACCGGTAGTAGCCATTCGGGAAAAAATACACCACAGCGGTAAAACGCTGAATGATTTGCTGGGCAGTTATATCCACATGAACATGAACCGTTTGTTCCCGTCCAATAACCGCCAATGTGAAATGATCATCTATGACCTGCTTTGCAGCTACTATACCACTGAAATGGCAATTGCCAAAAAACAGCAGCTCCAAAAGGAAGCGGCTGCACCGGTATAGCATTCCTCCGGATTGCAGTAACCGGCACCAGCCAAAAAAGTGTATTTTTGCCGCAAATTAATTGTTATGCAGCACCGCCACTTTCTGATCCACAAACCGCATGGTTATTTAAGTCAGTTTATTTATGAAAAGAAAAGACATAAAAAACTACTGGGGGAACTTTATGATTTTCCGGAAGGAACCATGGCTATCGGAAGGCTGGATGAAGATTCGGAAGGATTGCTTTTGCTCACTACCGATGGTATGATGAGTGAAATTGTGCGCAGTAAAACCGTGGAAAAAGAATACTACGCCCAGGTGGACGGTGTGATTACGGCGGAAGCTATTGCCCGGTTGCAAACCGGCGTTGAAATAGGCTTTAAAGGCATCCGCTACACGACAAAACACTGTGAAGCCGGCATTCTAAATGAATTACCCGATTATATAGGTGAAGGAAGACGAATCCGGGATGAACGCCATGGCCCTACAAGCTGGCTATCCATTACCTTAACCGAAGGCAAATTCCGGCAGGTGCGCAAAATGACAGCAGCTGTAGGATTTCCCACCCTGCGGTTGGTCCGCGTTAGGGTAGGAACTATATCTTTGCAAAATCTTAAAGCCGGTGCGGTGCGGGAAGTAGAACACTTTTCGCTACCCGGGGCATTATAAAATACCGTTATGTTAAATATTGTTTTAGTAGAACCTGAAATCCCGAACAATACGGGCAATATAGGTCGTTTGTGTGTGGGCACCGGAAGCCGGCTGCATTTAATCCATCCGTTCGGATTTGAAATTACCGATAAGAACCTCAAACGTTCCGGATTGGATTACTGGGTACATCTTGACTGGTTCGAATACCAGTCGGTTGACGAATGGAAAGCGGCTGTTCCCGATTTATCCCGCGTTTTTCTGTTTAGTTCCCATAGCACTGTTTCGTATCTGGATGCCGAATTTCAGGATGGTGACTGGCTGGTTTTCGGAAAAGAGAGCGTAGGACTCAGTAAAGAAGTGCTGGCACTTTTTGAAAAGCAACTGACTATTCCGATTTCGCCATTGGTAAGAAGCTATAACCTGGCCAATTCGGTAGCTTTCGCTGTTGGCGAAGCAAAAAGACAATTGCGAAAATAATACGGAATAACCGGATATTTGTCATAATTGTTTAAAAAACAACAATAATTTTTGCTAAAAGATTTGAACATTGGTTACATTTGGTATTGCAAAAATGAACCAAACAAACAAAAACAAACAAATTATGGCAAATGTAAATCCTTATCTGACATTCAACGGTACGTGTGAAGCGGCCTTTGATTTTTATCAATCCGTATTTGGAGGAGAATTTCCGTATAAAGGGAAATATAAAGATATGCCGCCCGGAGAATATCCGCTTCCGGATGCTGAAAAAGAAAAAATCATGCATATATGTCTGCCAATTGGCGGCGGAAGCATGTTAATGGGAAGTGATTCTTCCGAAGCTTTTGGAAAAGCCACCACTATGGGTGACAATATCGCTATTTCCATCAATACTGATTCCGAAGAAGAAGCGACGCGTCTTTTTAACGGACTTTCAGCAGGAGGAAAAATAACAATGCCTTTGGACAAAACATTCTGGGGAGCATTTTTTGGTATGTTTGTAGATAAATTCGGAATTCACTGGATGGTCAATTACGATTACGAACAAGCAGAATAAATAATACAGCGAAAAAATATAAAAGCCAGTGCAATTGCACTGGCTTTTTTTATTTAAAGATCTCATCAAAAAAGTCCAGCATGGCTTTCCAGGAGCGTTGTGCCGCTTTTTCATTGTAGGCAACGCCTTTGCTGTTGTCGGTTCCGGCATCTTTATGGGTAAAGCCGTGAACGGAATTGGCATAATACACCATTTGCCAGTCGGCTTTGGCATCGCGCATTTCCTTTTGAAAAGCTTTGATCTCGTTCTCGGAAACATACGGATCATCGGCACCGTGAAGTACCAGTACTTTAGGCGTAATCGGTTCTGTTTTTCGGGAAGCATCTTTGCCCAGGCCGCCGTGAAAAGAAACAACGCCCTTTACCGGAAAATTGGCCCGTGCTGCTTCAAGTACTCCCGTACCGCCGAAGCAATAGCCGATTACCGCAATTTCATTCGGATTTGCTCCTTGTTTTACCAGTTGTTCCAAAGCCAGACGAATGCGCTTCTGGTATTCGGAATAATTATTTTTGTAAAATCCGGCACGTTCACCTGCCTGTTTTGCATTTTCAGGTTTATTCCCCACGCCGTAAATATCGGCAACAAAAGCATAATAACCCTGTTGTTCCAGCGTAACGGCACTTTCTTTGGCGTTGTTGTCTATGCCCATCCAGGCCGGTAAAATCAAGACACCGGCTTTGTTGGCTTTTGCCTTTTTAGGAGTGGCAGACAGCCCCTGTAGTTTTTGATTTCCATCTGAATAATCGACGGTTTTTAGCTGTGCTTGTGTTGCAATGGTTGTTAAGATAAGCACAACAGAAGCGGTTGAGGTTTTCCAGTTCATAGCATGTTTTTTAAACAAGCTTAAAATTACGAAACCTTTGGAATTTAACGGATAATAAATTTCCCTTTTTCTTTATCAAAAAAGATATTTTCATCTTTAAACAACGTGTCGAACAAACCGTTTGCAATGTGGTTGCAGGGTTGGTCCTGGGTGATGTGTTCCGGTGTCATGATAATCATTTCATCACTCAGCTGTATGGCAAGATCGATATCATGTGTTGAAAAAAGAATACACTTTCCGGTTTCATGCGTGAGTTTTCGCAGCAGTTTGAATAAAGCCACTTTGTGCAGCAAATCCAGATGGGTTGTGGGTTCATCCAGAATGATCAGCGGCGTATCCTGGGCAAGAGCGCGCGCAACCAAAACTTTCTGCAATTGGCCGTCGCTGATTTCATAATGCCTTTTATTGGCCAGAGCGGTAATTTGCGTCAGCTCCAGAGCGGTATTCACTTTTGCAATATCTTCGTCAGACAATGTTCCGATCCAGTTAGTATAGGGCTGGCGGCCTAAAGCGACCAATTCGAAAACGGTAAGATTGCTTGGCGGCAGTTTTTCGGTAAGAACAATGCTCAGGTTTTGGGCAAGCTCCGTAGGCTGATAGGCCGTAACTTTTTTATTGTTCAGTAAAACCGCACCTTTCAGCGGTGCCTGTATGCCGGTAATGGTTCGTAACAGGGTCGATTTTCCAATACCGTTAGCACCGATAAGCGTGACTAATTTGCCTGCCTGTAAGTTCAGGTTTAAGCTTTCGGCAATGACCGTTACCGAAGTTTTGGTCTTATAACCAATACTCAGATCGGTAGTAACTAATATGTCGTTCGTTGTACTCATGGCTATCTTTTACACCGTTAATTCATCATTTTTCGTTTTCGAAGCAGCAGCCATATTACTATCGGAGCTCCGATAATAGAAGTAATTGCATTTATCGGTAAGGTCATGTCGCTTCCTGGCAGCTGCGAAATACAATCGCACAACAGCATGATGGAAGCTCCTAAAAGCAGCGTTGCCCAAAACAAAACAGCATGATTACTGGTTTGGAACAACAGTTTTGCGATGTGCGGAACGGTCAGGCCGATAAAGGCAATTGGTCCGGCAAAGGCTGTAATACTTCCGGAGAGTAAACTGGTGGCAAGGATAATGATAAGCCGGGCTTTTTTAAAATTCAGTCCCAGGCTCCGGGCATAATTTTCTCCCAGCAATAAGGCATTTAAAGCTTTAATACTGCCAAGGCTGAGCAGTAAACCTATAAGAACCGTTATTAAAAGGATGATAATGGAAGTCCATGACAGGTTTCCTAAGCTTCCCAAAGACCAGAAAGTGAATTTCTGTAACTGTTCGGCCGTACTGAAATAGGTTAGTACGCCCACAATGGCACCGGTAAAGCTGCTAAACATCAGGCCGACGATTAAAATCCCCATGGTATCGCGCAAATACCGGGATACTAAGAGTACAGCCAGAAGCACCGCCAGGCTGCCTAAAGTGGAAGCGAATACGATACTATAAGGCGATACGGCAATTTCCCTTAAAAAAGGCGGTAAAAATGCAGCGCCTAATATCACCAGGGCTACACCCAGGCTGGCACCCGAACTGACGCCTAAAACATCCGGTCCGGCTAACGGGTTGCGGAACAAAGTTTGCATGAGCAAACCGCTGGCAGACAGTCCCATTCCGGCGAGTATAGCCGTAATGGCTTTGGGCAGTCGGTAACTGCTAATAATATAATCCCATGAGGTTTTGCTAACGGGATTCCCGGTAAGGCTATTGACAATTTCTTTTAAAGGAATCGCAATGGAACCGGTACTGATATTGATAAAAAACAGCAACACCAGGCTTATGCCCAGCAGGATAAAAAGAATACTGTTTCGGTTATTTGTTGTCAACTTATTCTAATTTTTGAAAAAAGTGTAATTGATAATCCGGTAAAGCTTCAGGATGGAGTATGCGGATCATGTCTTTAAGAACCAGATCCGGTCGGGTTGGTGCCAGTTCAAAATAAATAATACCGCCTTTTTTACCTTTCTTTACCGCAAATGAATATACGTTTTTATTCTTTACGGCATCAAATTGTCCGTAATGCGGATTTACCGCCAGCATTTCCTGTATGGAAGTAAACTGTCCGGGACCGATCCAGAAATCGGCTTTTTGGGCTTTATCAAAAACGGCTTCAAACGAAAGGGATATGCTGCCGGTTCCTTTGCTGTCTTTCCATAAATAATCGGCATTGGCGTCTTTTAAAAAGAGGGCAGCCCAACTGTCGCCTTGCGGCAGATACCAGGTGTCCTGATACATCGCACCGCTAAAAACGGTTGGCTTTTTTGTGGTGTTTTGGGCTATTGCCAGTGTTTTGGTATAATTCTGTTCAATGGAGCTGAAAAGAGCATCGGCTTCTTTCTTTTTGCCGAATAAAGCCCCGAAAAATTTGATCCATTCGGCTTTTCCAAGCGGTGTCTGTTCTGTCCAGTCGCCGTTATACACTATTTTTAGTCCCGCTTTTTCAAGAGTAGCGTAGGTTTTATTGTTGTTGTCAATGCTGAAACCTACGATCACTTCCGGAGCCAGATCGATCAGTACTTCGGTGTTGAGGTTTTCGTTTTTGCCAACTTCTTTTACTTTTTTAGCCTCTATCAGCGCTCTGGTTTTTTCGGAAGAGATATAATCGGTATTCGGGAAACCGACTAATTTGCTTTCCACACCAAGCAATTCCAGTGAAGGAACGTGAGTGGTGGAAGTTACCACAACCGATTGAACGGGAACTGAAATGGTTGTATATTTTTGCAGGCTATCCGGAACCTTGCCGTTTTTTTCCTGTAGAATATAGGTAAAACCTTCTTTGGCTTCCGGCCACGGATTCGTCACTTTTACAACACTGTAACCGTCGTAGTTGTAAATGGAAAGTCCTTTGGCATGTTTGATGGTATTCTCACCTGGGGTAGTATTTACGGCAGTTTTTTCCGTTTCTTTTTTACAGCTCACGGTTGTAAATACCATAGCCGAAAGCAGTAATAAAAGTGCTATTTTTCTCATCATTTGATAGTTGCGGTTTCTGCAAAATTAAATTTATTTTCATTGTATTTTTGTCATATATGTAAAAAAAATCGAATTCGGATTAGATAATTTCAATCTTACGAGTATCTTTGCGTTGTATTGTGGTTATACTTAAGTAGTTTACTGAGTATATTAAAAGGGAATCAAGTGTTCACGGGGAAATTTTTCCGGTGTTTTAATCTTGAGCTGTACCCGCAACTGTGAGCTTTGTTTCTTTAATATAGAAATGCCTGTTATTATGCTTCAACCACTGCAATTGTAACGATTGCGGGAAGGTGAATAACAGGACGCAAGCCAGGAGACCTGCCATAGTAATTAATCATTAAAAGCTTTCGGGAAAAAAGGCTTATTAAGACTATGAAATTAAAATTACTTTTTGCTTTTCTTTTTTTGGGCCAGTGTTTGTTCGCCCAAAACGATACTATTAAATTAAATGAAGTAGTAGTATCCGATGTTCAACTGCGTGACAATACGGTTTCCCAAACGGTATTGCAGCTGAATGACTCCATTATTCACCAAAATCAGCCCGCACTGACGTCATTGTTAAATTACAATTCGGTGATCTATTTTAAGGAAAACGGATACGGTATGGTTTCTTCTGCTTCCTTCAGAGGTACTACGGCACAGCAAACCGCTGTTTTGTGGAACGGGATCAACATCAATTCACAATTGCTCGGGCAAACGGATTTCAATACGGTTACGACCCGTGATTTCAACTCCATTTCGGTAAAATCGGGTGGGGGAAGTGTGATTTACGGCAGCGGAGCGATTGGCGGAACCGTCCACCTGAACAATGAGTTTCAGTTTAAAGACCAGTTCAGAAACGAGTTGTACCTGGGTTACGGAAGTTTTAATACGATCAACACACAATACCGCCTGAATGCCGGTTCTGAAAAATGGAATACCCAGATCAGTTTTAGCCGTAACAGTTCGGATAACGATTATCCGTTTGTGGGTACTGATGAAAAAAATACCAATGGGCAGTATTTCAATACCACCGTTAATGCGAATATCGGCTATAAAATAAATGCGAAGAACGTTCTTAAACTATACAGCCAGTTTTATGAAGACGAGCGCCATTTTGCATTGACATCGGCGAATGCCATCAAAACAAAGTACCGCAACTACAATACCCGTAATTTATTGGTCTGGACCAATTATTCCGGGGCTTTTACCTCTAATGTTAAAGCGGCAATTTTAAAAGAGCGTTACCAGTATTATGACAATATTGAAAATGATAATTTTTCTTTTGGTGAGGTCAAGACGTTTATCGGAAAGTATGATGTAGTGTATTCGATTTCCAAAAACATGAAACTGAATGCAATTTTCGATTATACGATAAACGAGGGTGAAGGTGAAGGAATTGGCGAAGCCACCCGGAAAATCGGTTCGGGAGTTTTGTTGTTCAAACACCAGGTATCCGATTCGTTCACGTATGAAATAAGCGGAAGAAAAGAAATCACGGATGCTTATCAGAGCCCGTTTTTATTCTCTGCCGGTGCCACTTATGCCGTCACAAAATGGTATAAGCTAAAATTAAACGGTTCCCACAATTTCCGGATACCCACCTTTAATGATTTGTACTGGAAACCGGGAGGAAACCTGAACCTGCGTCCGGAAAGTGCTTATCAGGCCGATTTTGGTCAGGAGTTTACCTTTAACGGTTTAAAACTAACGGCTACGGCTTATTATATGAAAATTAAGGACATGCTGCGCTGGCTGCCTACAAGTGAAGGATATTGGGCTCCGGTGAATACCGACAAAGTGCAATCCTACGGAGCGGAAGTTTTGCTGGATTATACCAAAAAAATGGGCGCTCATGAACTGGGATTAAAAGGTACCTATGCCTATACCGTTTCGGAAGACGAAACAACCAAAAAACAACTGATTTACGTACCGTATCACAAACTAACCGGTGCGGTTTCCTATAGCTATAAAAACATGGCAGCCTATTATCAGACGCTGTACAACGGTGAGGTGTTTACCTTATCGGACAATGATCCTAAATATATGGTAAAGGATTACCTGGTTTCCAATTTCGGAATCGATTACAGTATCGGTAAAAAAAGCCAATACCGTTTGGGAGCCCAGGTTCGTAACCTGACCAATGAAAAATATGAAAGCGTAGTCAGCCGATTAATGCCTGGCAGAAATTATAACATTACCCTAACTTTAATTTTTTAATAAAAATGAAAATCAACAAACTACTTGGACTAAGTCTTCTATCGGCAGTCTTTTTTGCCTCTTGTACAGATGAAGAGATTATTTATAAAGAAAATCCGGCACCGGTTTCTAAAGGAGCGTATGAGAACGGGATTTTAGTAATGAACGAAGGGAACTTCGGACAGCCGAATGCAGAGGTTTCTTTTATTTCCGCACAATACCCAACGTTATTCCAAAACAATATCTTCAATGTGGTGAACCCTACAAAAGTATTAGGGAATACTGGTCAGAGCATCGGATTCAATGGTGATAACGCTTATATCGTTTTAAACGGAGACAATAAAATTGAAGTAGTAAACCGTTATACTTTTGTAAGTGTAGCGACGATTCAGACCGGACTTCAGAATCCTCGTTATATTTCATTTGCTAACGGAAAAGGATATGTAACCAACTGGGGTGATGCTGGTGTGGCTACAGACGATTATGTAGCGGTACTTAACCTGACAACAAACCAGATTACCGGTAATATTGCTGTAGTGGAAGGACCGGAGCAAATTATTACTTACAACAATAATTTATATGTAGCACACAAAGGTGGTTACGGATTTAACGATAAAATATCGGTAATTAACAGTACTTCAAACACGGTACAAACAACAATCACTGTTGGCGATGTACCTTCTGTAATTGAAGTAAGCCAGGATAACCTGTATGTTTTATGTTCCGGAAAACCAAGCTGGGCTGGAGCTGAAACCGGAGGAAAACTGGTAAAAGTGAACTTAGCAAACAATACCGTTGCACAAACACTTGATTTCGGCGCTACAGAACATCCTGGATTTATGGATATCGAAAACGGAACTATTTATTATATGAAAGGTAAAGGAGTGTATCAAAAAGATGTGGCCACTGCAACGTTGCCAACAACACCAACTTTTACTTCGACTGCTACAACTGTTTATGGTTTTGCAGCACATAACAATAAAATTTATGTAGGGGATGCCCTTAACTATGTTGATAATGGTAAAGTTTTCGTAACCACGATGACCGGAGCTGCATTAAACACTTATACAGTTGGTGTAATGCCAAACGGGTTTTATTTTAATAACTAAAAAAGAACAACCATGAAAACTAACATGATGAAATGGAGTAAGCTTTTTGCTTTAGCGGTTTTATATTTTTCTTTTGCTGCCTGTAATCAGAGCGATGATTCGGTAGTATATGAAAATCCGTTACAGGCTTATGATAATGGTGTTTTTATGTTGAATGAAGGAAATTTTGGAACGCCAAATGCTTCCGTATCGTTCATTTCAAATGACCTTTTGACCTTTCAGGACAATATCTTTTTTGTGGTTAACCCGACAAAAGTGCTTGGAGATGTAGCACAAAGCATGGGATTCTATAATGAGAAAGCCTATATTGTTGTGAATACTTCAAACAAAATAGAAATAGTAAACAGACACTCGTTTGCAACATTGGGAACAATTACAGACGGTTTGGCACTGCCTCGCTATGTGGTGGCACTAAACGGAAAAATATATGTAACCAATTCTTCAAACAATACGGTGACGGTTTATGATGCCGATACATTTGCCAAACTGGCAACTATCGCGATCAATAAAACCGTTGAAAAGATTGTTGCGGTAAACGGGAAAATATATGTGATGAATGCTTCTTTCGGTACAGGATCGGAAATTACCGTTATTAATCCTGCAACAAATACCGTAACGGCAACCCTTCAGGTGGGTGATGGATTAAATTCCATTGAAGCTAAAGGAAACACTTTATATGCGCTTAGCGGTGCAGACAGCGCCAGCAAGCTGGTTAAAATAAATACGCAGAACGACCAGATTACCGGTACAGTAACGTTCCCTGCAACATTGGTTAATGCCCGAAATATGGACATTGACGGGGAAGTGGTTTACTTTACAAAAGGTAACGGCGTGTACCGTATGGGAATTAACGATACAACGGTTAGTGATACTTCTATATTTACAGTACCGGATAATGATTTTTCTACGTTTTATGGCTTTGCGGCTATAAACGGAAGAATATACGTGTCTGATGCAAAAGGATTTGTCAACAAAAGTGCTGTAACGATTTACTCCAGTGCCGGAACCGTTCTGAGTCAGAAAACAACAGGAATAGGAACCAACGGATTCTATCCCAATAACTAAAACTTTTAGGCTATCTGATTCAGATAGCCTAATTTTTAAAACAGTATATTCAATACCTTAAGGATTAATGAAGAAGAAAATTACAATTTTAAGAATTTTATTTACACTGTGCCTTACAGCACTTTCAGGATTTACCCAGACACTTTCTGCACAATGCAAACAGCAAATCAGTGCCGGATCCAACCACTCTTTAGTGGTGGAAAGCGACGGCGGATTATGGCTGAGCGGTAAAAACACTTTCGGGCAGTTGGGCGACGGAACAAAGAATAACAAAAAGCAATTACAAAAAATAGGCAGCCAGGTTTGGAACATTGTTTCCGGCGGGTTAAACCACACGTTAGCAATAAAGGCAGACGGTACTTTATGGGCGTGGGGAAACAACAGAAGAGGACAGCTTGGTGACGGAACGATACTGGACAGGGTAGACCCGGTTCAGGTGGGTACTGATACCGACTGGCAGGCGGTGAGTGCCGGCGGAAACCATACGTTAGCCTTAAAAACGAACGGTACCTTATGGGCATGGGGATACAATACTTCCGGCCAGTTAGGGAATGGAACAGAAACCGGAAATGCCAGTACGCCGGTTCAGGTAGGAACAGATTCGGACTGGAAGCTGATTGCTGCCGGCGGTAGTCACAACCTGGCACTGAAAGCGGATGGATCACTATGGGCATGGGGACTTAACCTGAGCGGACAATTGGGCGACGACACGGTAATCACTAAAAGTGTGCTTACAAGAATAGGAACGGCGAACGACTGGAAAACAATCAGTACCGGTTACAGCCATTCTTTAGCAATTAAAGAAAATGGTACGTTGTGGAGCTGGGGCAGAAATGCCGAAGGCGCTCTGGGCGACGGAACGACAATACAAAAAAACAGCCCGGTACAGGTGGGCAGCGAAAACAGCTGGTCGGCCATCAGCGGAGGCTGGGATTTCAGTTTAGCCTTAAAAAACGACAAGACATTATGGAGTTTCGGTTATAATTCCAGCGGACAGATTGGCGATGGAACAACGGTAAACAGAACACTGCCATTACAGGTTGGTACTGCTTCAAACTGGGAAAAGATCAGCGCCGGATCAAACCATGCGATGGCTTTAAACAATGACAATAAATTATTTACCTGGGGAAAAAACAATGAAGGACAGCTGGCCGACAATACTTTGGTTGACAAGCGCAATCCGATTGGTATCGGGGAGAACTGTTCGTTAACCGCTCCGGAATTTGACTGGAAAAACATCACATTATATCCCAATCCGACAACTTCGGAATTTACCATTCATTTTAGCGGAGTAATCCCGGAAGCTAAAATAACGGTCCTGAATACCTACGGACAGGTAATTGCCCGGAAAAATGCTGCTGCTGTTGAAACGGTAACCATGAACATTGCTGCCGCTGCCGGTATTTACCTGGTTACAATAGAATTGGGGAACACTAAAACACTAACCTACAAGATTATAAAAAAATAACACAAACGAACATGAAAAGAATATTACTTATCGCTTCTTTAAGCCTTACGACTCTTCTTAACGCACAATCCTATGCACCGGCAGCGGGTGTAGCCGGAACGACTGCTATTCCGGGTAACAGCTCCCAGTTTGTTGGCTGGGCTACCGGAGCTACGGTAGTTCGCGGACCGCAGAATATTACCAATCCTACCGGGCCTTTGGCTACTGTGGGAACTGCTGACGATGCTACCGGACCGGCTAACGGCAGTGCTATTGTCAGTCTGGGTGACGGCGGTAGTGCCGTGATGACTTTTGCTACGCCAATTGCAAACGGACCAGGATTTGATTTTGCTGTTTTTGAAAATAGTTTTTCCGATACCTTTTTAGAATTGGCTTTTGTTGAGGTAAGTTCAGACGGAATTAATTTTTTCAGATTCCCGTCGCATAGCGAAACGCAAACCACCACACAGATCGGCGGTTTCGGAAACCTGGATTGCCGTTACATTAACAACCTGGCAGGAAAGTACCGTGCAAACTTCGGGACACCTTTCGATCTATCCGATATTCCAAATGACCCGTTATTGAATAAAGACAGAATTACCCATGTAAAAGTAATCGATGTGATCGGTACGATCGATCCGGTATATGCAACACACGACAGCCATGGGAATATTATCAACGAACCGTATGCAACGCCGTTTGCATCCGGAGGATTTGACCTGGATGCTGTGGGGGTAATCAATCAGAGTACTTTAGGAATCCATGATTTCGATACCACGGCATTCCGTATGTATCCTAATCCGGCAAGTGATGTTGTTTATCTGGAATC
The DNA here is from genome assembly GCF_013389455.1 of Flavobacterium inviolabile. NCBI lineage: Bacteria > Pseudomonadati > Bacteroidota > Flavobacteriia > Flavobacteriales > Flavobacteriaceae > Flavobacterium > Flavobacterium inviolabile. Next base: position 1,892,241 of record NZ_CP058278.1, read on the forward strand.
GGATGAAGCAACTACGGTAGTGATTTACGATCTTTACGGACGTGTTGTTAAAAGCCTGAACAAAGGAAACCACAACCAGATACCGGTATCGGGTTTAGCTTCCGGAACATATATGATTGAAGTGGCAACAACCGGCAGAAAAGAAATAAAAAAGCTGATAATCAGATAAACATTAGCAGCATTCCACAATTGAAGCGGTCAGGAGATACTATTCCTGACCGCTTTTTTTATTATTTTTAATAAAATTTACGAACGGATGTAACAAAAAGAAATACTGTTCGTCTTGCTATTATAAACCAAAACTAACCAACAGCGAATTATGAACCAACAGGAGTTTATAAAATTGATTTCTCCTTTTAAAGACAAATTGTTTCGGATGGCGAAACGTTTGCTTGTGAGTACTGAAGAAGCCGAAGATGCTACTCAGGAAGTTTTGGTGAAATTATGGAAAAATAACAATGTACTGTCGAGTTATTCCAGTGTTGAAGCTTTTGCAATGACGATGACCAAAAACTACTGTCTTGACCAGTTAAAGTCAAAAAGGGCCTCAAATTTGCAAATCGTACATAGCAATTACTCGGACGGAACGGCAAATGTTCAAAAACAACTTGAAGATAAAGACAGCTGGGACTGGGTGGAAAAAATAATGGAAACATTACCCGAGCAGCAGCGGCTTATTCTTCAAATGAGAGAAGTAGAGGAATATGAATTCTCGGAAATCGCCAAAATCATGGATATGAATGAAACAGCAGTGCGGGTGGCATTATCGAGAGCAAGGAAAATAATAAGAGAACAATTGGTTAAAAAACACAATTATGGAATTCAATTCAATTAATAAACTAGTCGAAAAATACTTTTCAGGAGAAACCAGTATTGCAGAAGAAAAGCAGTTGAAAGATTACTTTTCACAGCCGGATGTGGCGCCCCATCTGGAACAATACCGGGCAATGTTTGGTTACTTCACTCAGGCAAAACAAGAACAGTTTACCAAAACAGTTCCACTACAACCCAGAAAACGAAACTATGTAGCGTGGATATCTGTTGCGGCAAGTGTTGCCCTTTTGTTTGGACTGTTTACCTTTTTGAACCAGCATCCGCAAACACATGAACACGATCTTGGAACTTTTGAAGATCCGGAAGTCGCTTACAGAGAAACTCAAAAAGCGCTGGAACTTGTTTCTGAAAATGTTAATGTAGGTGTGAAAGGTATGAGTTATATGAAAGAGTATGAAAAAACAACAAAAACAATTTTTAGATAGTAAACCACAACAATTTTAAAACCCCTTTATTATGAAAGCAATTATAAAGAAAATAGTATTCACTTTAGTTTTAGCAGTATTACCAAGCATGATTTTTGCCCAATCGGCTTTTGAAAAATTTGCCGATCAGGACGATGTTACTTCGGTAGTTGTCAACAAAAAGATGTTTGAAATGATGAGTAAAGTGAAAGTAGATACTTCGGACAAGCAAACACAGGGATATATCAGTTTACTTAAAAAACTGGATAACCTGAAAGTGTACACAACAACAAGTGCAAAACCGGCTTCGGAAATGAGAGCCAGTGTAGCATCCTATTTGAAATCCAATCCTCTTGAAGAATTAATGAGAGTGAATGATAATGGTAAAAATGTTAAGATCTACGTAAAATCAGGAGCAACCAGCAGCCAGATAAAAGAGCTTTTAATGTATATTGAAGGCGGAAACGGAAAAGGAAACGAAACCGTATTGATGTCACTGACCGGTAACTTTGATTTAGACGAAATATCAGCTTTAACAGAAAAGATGAAACTTCCCGGAGGAGAATCTTTAAAGAAAGCGTCACAGAAATAAAACCATTCCAGATGCAAACGGATAATCATTTATCCGTTTGCATTTTACAACCCCATAACATTATAAAAGATGAAAAAATTAGGACTAATAGCAGGAATGCTTGCGCTTGTACTGACAAGTTGCGACAGTCATCCGTCTTTACAGAAGTATTTTGTAGAGAATTCCAACAATAAAGAGTTTATCGCTGTTGATATTGCTCCCAGTTTTATAAATGTTGATAAGGTTGCCTTGTCCGATGAGGAAAAAGCAGCTTTAAAGTCGTTTAAAAAAATGAATGTACTGGCTTTTAAAGCAGATGGCAAAAACCAGAAAGAATTTGAAACGGAGCGTGCTAAAGTGAATACCCTTTTAAAGGATGAAAGCTATCAGGAGCTGATTAAAATGGGTTCCGGAAAAGAAGGAGGCGCTATTTATTTCGTAGGGGATACAGACCACGTTAGTGAGTTTGTACTGTACGGAAATAAAAGCGATCAGGGATTTGCAGTGGTCCGTATTTTAGGTGACGATATGAATCCTAATCATGTTATGTCGCTGGTAGGTCTTCTTAAAAAAGGAAATTTAGATCTGGATCAGTTAGCACCATTAAAAGAATTGATGCCCAAAGAGCAAAAATAAAAAAAGCCCCGAAACGGGGCTTTTTTTTATTTCTTTTTAAAATTCCTGCCGTACCAGATCAGGAATCCTGTTACGGGCAGCATGCCACAAATAAAACAGGCAATAAAGGCGATTATCTTTCCGGGTATTCCCAGTATAGCGCCCACATGAATGTCATAGTTGGCAGTAATGAGTTTCTCTCCGAAGTTTTTTTCATCGTGTTTTCTTTCCAGCAGCAGTTTACCGGTATATTGATCAAACTGCAAACTGTGGTTGATGTAATAAGCACCATCCACTACCTGAACATACACATTTACCGCACCGGTACTGTCGGCCGGTTTGCTGATGCTGTAGGCGCTTGCGGCCGGATATTTGCTTTTGGTCACCATGTAAACACTGTCTATAGCGGCATCGGTATTTCCTTTTACCACTTTTGAGGTGGCTGTTTTAACATCCGGTGGCGTTGTTGTGCCGGATCCGGCTACATAAACAATGGCCTGAAACCAGGTGAATGCCCAGACCATTCCGGTAAAAGCAATGATAATGGCTATTGAGGCAATGTAAAAACCGAGAATGTTGTGCAGGTCATAATTCTTGCGCTTCCATTGTGTTGTGGCTTTCCATTGGAACCAGACACGCTGCTTCCGGGCGGCTTTGTTTTTGGGCCACCACAAAATAATACCGGTTATCAGCATGATCACGAAAATAAAGGTTCCCCACCCGATAACGGGCTGACCGATTTCGGTTTCAAACAACAGGCTCCAGTGAAGAAACTTTACAATATTGAAAAAGTCGGTTGTTTCATCATAAACACCCAAAATCTTCCCGGTATAAGGGCTGACATAGATGGACTGATAATAATCGATATTCCCGAAATAAAAAACAGAATCCGGTTTGTCACTTCTTTTAAACGTACGGAAAACCCAGGCTTTGTCCGGATCGGTATAAGTAATTACCGAAGCCGACCGGATGCGTTCTCCCATTTGTTTTGCCGTTGATTCCCATAATTGACTAACGGGGATGGTTTTTTCCGCTTTGTCCGTTACATAAATAGCCTCTTTTCGGATAAGCGTGGTTATCTCATCATTAAAAACATAAATGCAGCCGGTAACGGAAAGTAAAAGAACGATAATGCCGGAAGCCAGTCCCAGCCATAAATGGACTTTTCCAATCCACTGTTTAAAAGTATTTTTCTTTTTTTTAGTCATCAGGGTATTTTCAAATAGGGCTTTTACCGTTTGGCAGTAAAATAAATTAAAGATTGTTAAAACGGAATGGCGTAGGTAGCACTGTGCCAGATAAACTGATACTCTTTGTTGTTGTATGTACCCGGAGTTTCCTCTTTATGGGTCGCTTCAACAAGGTATTGTGTTTTGTAAGGCGCTTTAAAAGTGATGATCCCTTCTTTATTGGTCTTTACTTTTCTCGACCATTGGTTGGGAATAAACAAATCGATTTCCTTTTCTGCAAAAGGCTCATTTTTATAGGTTATTTTCAATGTGATCTCCCCGTTTAAACCTACTTGTTTTTTAGAAATATCACTGATGGATAATCCGTTCGGATTTGCCGAAGCCGAAGCGGTATAACCGGAACCAACTTCTGTTTTTGCCGTAGCATGGTAATGGGTTTTAAAAATACCGAAGTTGTATTTCGTAAAGTCAATCACCTCAATTTTGTCGTTATCCAGTACAAAAGTGTAGGTACCGTTTGTTTTAGGGGTAAAAGCCGCTTTGTAATACAGATCGGCAGGTGTAACGGTCAGTTTTGTTTTTTCGCCATTCGGAGCGATTGCCCAAAGTGTGAAAGCCTGCATTTTGTTAAAAGTATCGCTTCCTACTTTTTCACGGACATCATGACCGTATTCGCCAAAGTAAACCCGTACTTCCTGGGAAGTATTGATTTTTCCGGTGGCATTGGTTTCAATCCACATAAAATGAGCAAAGCTTTTGCTAAGTCCCATCACTAACAGGGCGGTAATCAGGAATAAATTTTTCATATTGGTATGATTAAGTTTTTAAGACAAAAACTCCCCGTTTAATAGGGGAGTTTACTAACTAACTGGAATAAATTAAAATTTATAGGTTAATCCGGCTGTAATGGAACGCAATGCCTGCGGACTAACCGTTGACCATCCTGAATAATATTTTTCGTTGGTAATATTATTCATCTTTAAAATGATGTGGAATTTCTCGGTGCTGTATGATAAAGAGGAATTTACGATCGTGTAGCTTGGTAAGCTGAAAGTACCAATGTTGGATCTGTTCAGGGTTTTCTGCTCACTCGCATAGTTTCCTCCGAAACCGAAACCGAAACCTTTGATGCTGCCTTCGTTAAACGTATAGTTTGCCCAGAAGTTAACCAGTGTTTCCGGACCGGCACTTTCCGGACGCATTCCGATATAACCTGCTGTATCCAAATCTTTGGTTACTTCCGAATCGTTTTTACTGAAACCGGCAATAAGGTTCAATCCTTCAACCGGGTTGGCTACAACACTCACTTCAACACCTTTGCTGGTTACCTCACCACCTTGTGTATAGGTAGCAGGACCGTTACCAACATTCATCACGATATTGCTTACTTTAATATCATAGTAACTTACGGTAGCGCTCAATTTGTTGTTGAAGAAACTTGATTTTACACCAAATTCCATCTGGTTGGCTTTTTCCGGATCAAACGTTCTGTAACCTTCTCTTTCCTGAGTTGTCTGGTTGGTGATTGCCTGTGGCAAAATGTTTTTGAAACCATTCATATAGTTTGCAAAAACGGATAGTTTATCTTTTAACGGCTGGTATAATAAACCGAATTTAGGCGATAAAGCCGTTTGCCCTTTCTTTTCATTGTCTACCTGACCCACAAAATGATCCACACGTAAACTACCCATAGCCGATAATGTAGGGGTAATATTGATAACATCGGAAATATAGGCAGCATAGGTTTCTGTTTCTGCTGTCGATTTCGTAACCGGTGAGGCAGCCAAAGCATTGTCTACAGACGGACGGGTGGTGTTTCCGGTATCGCTGCCATCTGCTAACGATACAAAACCTAATCCTACCCAGCCGGTACTGTTGTCTTTCATAATGCTGTTATAGTAATCCAGACCAACAACCATTCTGTTTCGTAAACCTGCAATTTTGAAGTCTCCGATAAAGTTTTGCTGAATATCCGTACCGAATGATTCTGCATTTAGCTTGGTGATATAACGATCGAATTCATTTCCGTTACCTCTGTCAAATAAATACGAGTAATATCCGTCCGATTTTGAAGTACTTCTGGATAAAGCAGTCTGTGAAGTCCATGAATCGGATATTTTGTACAGCATTTGTGCCTGTAAGCTAAAATTCGGATTCTTGATGGAAAGGTCATTTGACGTAAATGAATTTTTATAATTCTTGTCAAATAGATCGATACTGTTGAATGATAACGGTAAATTACGGTTTAAGAACAACATAGGCGCATAAGAACCTTCAGAACTGAAGAACTCTGTGTTGATCATAAACGTTAGTTTGTCTGACGCTTTATACGTTATTGAAGGGGCTACGAATAATGATTTCGAAAAACCGGCATCCTGAAAACTGTCGTTAGTCGTATAAGCGGCATTGACTCTGAAAAATACATCGTTGTTTTTGCCAAGCGGCGTATTAACATCGGCTGTAATTCTGTTTAATCCGTAAGTACCGGCATTGTAGGCCAATTCTCCGCCAAAAGTTTCATACGGTTTTTTGGTAACCACATTAATCAAACCGCCGTAAGAAATCAGGCTGCTTCCGTACAATGTTCCGGATGGGCCTTTGATTACTTCAATACTTTCGGTGTTTGCCAGATCCAGAGTACCGTTGTTAATATACGGCAATCCGTTTAACATGCTCGGCTGTACAGAGAAACCTCTCATTGAGAAGTATTGCGCTCCGTCACCGCCACGACCTGTAGATTCCCATAAACGGGTAACACCGGTTGCATTTTTTAAAGCATCGTTAAAGTTGGTAACCACCTGTTCTTTTAACAATTCTGCCGGAACTGATACATAAACCTGCGGGTTTTCAATATCTTTTAAAGGCATTTTCGAAACGGTCGCACTGACTCTTTTTGTGAACTTGTTCGTTTTCTTTTCATTAATAACCACATCATCCAGTTCATTAACGGTTTCTTTAATTACCCATACAGGTACTGTCGTTACTTCTGAATTGACCGTGATTTTTGTTTCTGATTTTTGGTAACCTACCATTGAGAATCGTAGTGTGTAGTTACCGTAGGGAAGATTGGGGATGGAGTATTCTCCGAGATTGTTGGTGGAAGTGCCGTTAGTGGTTTTTAAAACGGTTATACTTGCATTTGGAATGGGAACTCCGGATTCATTAACGATATTTCCTTTAACGGTTCCCCTGTTTTGAGCAAATGAAATCATTGAGAAGAAGCTCAACAAAAACACGACTAATTGTCTGTTCATTTTACTGTGATATTTAAGTTCATTTAGTTTGCTTCAAAATTAAATTCAACGGATTGAATAGACAAATTAATTTAGAATAAATATAAATAAATTATTTAACTATTTGTTTTTTAGTTATTTGTGTGTTTTTTTAACGGTCGGACGGAATGTTTTTATAAGAATTTTATTTCTGAAAATACTTCAACGGGACAATCGGCATTCCGGAAGATTTCCGTTTTTCCGCGAATAAATGCTTACAGGGCATCGCAATGAGATTATTTGCATTTTGAAAAAAGGAATACCAACGGGGAAATCCGGACGCTGTTTTTTACGGTTTACTGTGGTCTTTTTTGCAGCATACGGAACAGGTATGCCAAAGAAAATTACAGGTAAAGTTCCAGTTTTTGCAGCGAATTGATTAAGACGACTTTTGAAGAGATATTTTTGGGGTTAATAAAAGCCGTAGCAGAACCCAGTAACCATAATTTGCTGTTTGCTTTCTGCAACAATTCATTTTCCAGTGAAGCTATATAATCGTTTAATTGTTCCTTTTTGGGTTCTACAGTGGAATAGCACACAAAGGTGACGTTTTCAAAGTGTTTGAATATTTCGGACAGGTTTTCTTTGGGAATGCTTTCGCCCAAATATAGGGTTTGGTATCCGTGTCGTAAAAGTTCATAATTCACATAGAGCAATCCCAATTCATGAATTTCATTCAATGGTAAAAAGAGGATAAAAACACGATCCTTTCGGGTCGGTTCATTGGCCTGTATCAGTTCGGTATTGCGAAGCAGTTTCAGCCGGATCAAATGACTGATAAAATGTTCATGAGCCGGCGTGATGGTTTCGGTTTGCCATAGCAGACCCAGTTCACTCAATAGCGGGAGGAAAGCTTCATAGAAGATTTCTTTAAAGGTTTTGTGCGTAATCAGGTTGTTGTAGGTTTCGATGAATAATTGCTGATTAAAGCTCATCATTGCCATTTTAAAGGCATTCACTGCATGGTTTTGAGCACTTTTATCCGATGCGGTTTCTTTAACCAGAGTGTTTAAAGCGTTGTCGGAAAGTACTGCTATTTCCGAAATTTTATAACCGTGATGGTGCAGTAAAGAAATGTTTAACAGTTTTTGAAGATGAACAGTGTCGTAATAGCGGATATTGGTATCGGTTCTCATGGGTTGTAAGATATCGTATCTTTTTTCCCATATTCTGATTGTGTGGGCTTTTACTCCTGAAAGATTTTCAAGGTCTTTAATACTGAACAGGTTTTTAATAATGTTCATCTTTTAATCTGTTTTGTTAAACAAAGTTAGGAGATTAATCAATACCCGTTTGATAATTTCCTCTTAAATCCTTCATGCCCGCCGGTAATTTGAAGCGTTACCGGTTTGGAAGGATCCGGCCGTATTGACTAAAAGGAAAAGGCATAAGCAGCAGCTTTATTCTACATATTTTTTACCGCCCATTATTGCTAATACAGCATTGGTAACCGGCCACATTTGAAGGGCATCACCATTATTGGTCAGCAGGATGATCGTGATTTTTTTATCCAGATCTCTCCAGATCATTGTTCGGTAGCCGTTTAGTCCGCCGGTATGAAAAACCACTTTTTTAGTGTCGTCTTCAATAATATTCCAGCCAAATCCGTAATCGGAATAAGTACCGTTGTTTAGTCTGGGTTTTGTAAACGCTTCTTCGAGTACCGTATCTTTTAATAACCGATTGCTGGATAAGGCCTGATCCCAGATAAATAAATCGTGTGTGGTGGCGAAAATTCCGCCGTCGCCGGTAGTCAGGATGTTGTAATCGTCCGGTTTGCTGTTTTTGTCAAAGCCGGCAGCCCTGTTTTTAATTGCTGTGGTATTAGCTTCAAATACTTGTGTGTGTTCCATTTTTAGCGGATCGAAGATGGATTCTTTCATAAACAGGGCGAATGGTTTGGAACTCACTTTTTCTATTATTAACGATAATAACAGGTAGCCGGTATTGCTGTATTCGTATTTTTCACCGGGAGCAAAATTCAGCTTTTTTTCATTTTGCAGCCAATGGAATACCTGCTGATTGGTCAGTCCCGGTTTGATTAAACTCGGGGATTCGAAATAATCCTTTAATCCGGATGTGTGATTCAGCAGATTCCGGATGGTTATCGATTTTGCATACTCCGGCAGTTCCGGCAGGTATTTTGAAACGGGATCGTCATAGTTTAACAGTTGTTTTTGCGCTAACAGCATAATGCCCATGGCAGTAAATTGTTTGGATAAGGATGCCAGGTAAAAAGGACTGTCCGGCTGTAAGTCTTTTTTGGTGGTAAAGTCGGCCAATCCGATAACGGTATCGTAAACAACCGTACCGTTCTGGGCAACCAGTATAGCACCGTTAAAAGCACCCTGAGTATGGAAATCTTTTATAACCGCATCAATCTGCCGGTGTTTGTCTTGCTGTTGGCAGGAAAAAAAGCACACGATTAACAGTAGGGATGGTAGTAAGGTGTATTTGGTTTGTTTGAAAATCATGACTGGTGTTTTTTATTGTTATGGTTCCTGTGAATTGTTTAACAATGTGTCTGTTTATAAAGTAATCTGTTACAAAAGTGTTGGCTGTTTTTAGGATTGTTTCCAAAGTTAAATTTATTAAAAAGTAATATATAAATATAATGTGGCGTCAGCAGATTCAAAATGGTGATTGACGGCTTTATTTATCAATATAGCGGAATTGTTGCTGTAGCGGATGCTGTCTGAAATCCTTTTTCTCGTTGCGTATTGCTATTTCATAAAAGTATTTTCCTGATGCCGGTTCATAAACGGGATAGTTGATCTTCGCTTCAATGTAGTTTCTGTAATACTAAATTGATTTGCCAGCTGTTTTCGGTCCTAACGGTAAAAAGTATACAATAATCGTGGATTTGTCTTAAAGGTATGGCTCCTGGCCGCCAGATATTTGCAGTATAAAATAAAACATCAGGAAAATGGGAAAAGTAATCTTAATTACCGGAGCAAGTTCCGGAATGGGAAAAGAAACTGCAAAGAAACTTATCAGCGAAGGCCATACGGTTTATACAGTAGCCCGAAGAATCGACCAGATGCAGGACATCGGACAAATTGGCGGTCATCCAATAATGATGGATGTAACCGATGAAGCGGACATTGACAATGTAGTCAATACGATTATCCGAAAAGAAGGGAGAATAGATGTGCTTTGGAACAATGCGGGTTTTGGTTTGTATGGTTCGGTTGAAGATGTTCCCTTAGACGAAGCCCGAAAACAATTTGAGGTCAATGTTTTTGGGATGGCTGCAATGACGCAGAAAGTGGTTCCTTATATGCGTAAAGCCGGGCAGGGGACCATTATCAACACATCTTCAATGGGCGGGAAAATGTATTTCCCAATGGGAGCCTGGTACCATGCAAGCAAACATGCAGTAGAAGGTTTGAGCGATTGTTTGCGGTTAGAGCTGAAACAGTTCAATATTAACGTCGTGGTGCTGGAACCCGGTTTTATAGCTACGGAATTTGGATCGGTATTGCTGGATGGGTTTGCAAAGATTAGAAAGGACAGTGCTTACAGGCAGATGATGAACAAGATTGAAGACGGTACCCGTAAAGCGGCGGAAGGGAACGGTTCTTCCAAACCGGCAGTTATTGCTAATGCGGTAACCAAAATAATAAACAGTAAAAAGCCCAAAACAAGATACAGGGTTGGGAAATTTGCCAAACCTATGGTGTGGATGAGGACATATCTGGGAGATAAGCTGTTCGATAAAATCGTAATGAGTCAGTTATAACCGGATTGCGAACGTAATAAACAACCATTAAATTTTTAAGATGAAAACAATAAAGATCATATTTATACTAGTACTGGCATTTGCCGGGAAAACATTTGCACAGACCGGAGCGGACGCTATTTTGGGAAAATGGGAATCGGATAAGAAAGATGTAAAACTGGAAATCTTTAAACAGGGAGATCAATATTATGGAAAATACCTGTGGGGTAACCAGATTGTAGAAAATGATGGAGTTACCTCAAAGAAAGATAGCCGGAATCCTGATCCGAAACTTCGGACAAGGGATGTAATCGGGATTACCAGTCTGACGAATCTCAAATGGGACGGGGAAGCGTATGTGGACGGGAAAATATACAATGCACCAAGTGGCGATACCTATAGCTGTAAAGCCTGGATTAAAAATGAAAAAATGTACCTGCGTGGCTTTATGGGAGTTTCCTTTTTAGGGAAGACCGCTACATTTCACAGAATAAAATAACCTTTTTACCTCAAAACATACCGGCTAATGATTAGCTTAAAAAGTAGTGGAACAATTCGTAGCCAGAATAAAGCCCGGCATCAAAAAATATATCGTATTTTGTATGAGTAATATCCGGAAACAAATATTTTAATATGAAAGCTGTTATAATAGGCGCTACAGGCGCTACGGGAAAAGAGTTACTGGAACTGCTGATGGCAAGTCCGGAAGTGACAGAAATTGTGGCGCTGGTTCGGAAACCGCTCCCTGTAAAACATACAAAACTAAAAGAACAGGTAGTCGATTTTGACAGGATAGGCGAATGGGATGAGGCCATTGCTGCCGATGTAGCTTTCTCCTGTATGGGAACAACATTGAAAGCGGCGGGAAGCAAGGAAGCCCAGTATAAAGTTGATTATGGCTATCAGTATGAATTTGCCAGAATAGCGAAATCGAAACAGATCCCCACTTTTATACTGGTATCTTCAACCTCGGCTAATCCGGAATCGTCATTGTTCTATTCGAGAATGAAAGGAGAACTGGAGCAGGCTGTTGAAGCGCTAAACTTTAAGAACCTGATTGTTTTTCGTCCCGGACCATTGTTAAGACCCGATTCCGACAGGGCCGGAGAAAAAATTAGTGTTGCCATTATTTCTTTTCTGAATAAACTCGGACTACTCCGGAAAATAGCACCATTACCGGTAAAAGCTCTTGCGGCATTACTGTTTCAGTATGCTGTGCGTCCACCTGCGGGGCATACCATAGTAGAATCGGCACAGCTATTAAAAGAAGCAGGAGCATTAGCAAAAACAAAATAAGACCCTAAGGGGATAAAATACCGTTTTACAGTATGCGGTAAAGCATTAAAGAGAATTACGGATTAACCAAAAATCAGGAATACCCGGTTACAGTAGTAACTGCAATAGGAAAACGAACACAGTATAGCAATGAAGCAGATTATACATCTGGAGACCATCTCCGAGATCAACAGGTTTGTACAGCAGGGAGGCGCAAAGCATCCTCTGGTTGCTGTAATTGATTTTAGTAAAGTAGATGAATATATTGAGGCGGGTACGCGGATATCCTGCGGTTTTTATTCGGTTATGTTTAAGAACTACTGCATCAATAATATGAAATATGGCAGACAGCAATATGATTTTCAGGAAGGAAGTCTGATCTGTATCGCTCCCAAACAGGTTGTGGAACTGGACAGTGAGATCGAAAAACGGGAAGACATGATGGGATGGGGACTGTTTTTTCATCCGGATCTGGTAAGGGGAACAGCATTGGGTTCCAGGATGAAAGACTATTCCTTTTTCTCTTATGAGGCATCTGAAGCCCTGCATTTATCAGAAAAAGAGAAACAGGTTTTACATGATTGTATTGTGAATATTGAGAATGAATTAAATGAGAATATTGATAGTCACAGTCAGAACCTGATAGTTTCCAATATAGAGCTGTTTTTAAACTATTGTGCAAGATATTATGGCAGGCAGTTCATTACAAGAAAACATACAAACAGGGATGTCGTAGGACAGGTTGAAAAAGCCCTGAAAGACTATTTCTATTCGGACAAACTGGAAAAGAAAGGACTGCCTACGGTTAGCTATCTGGCAGCGATTGTCAATTTTTCACCCAACTATTTAAGCGACCTGTTAAAAAAAGAAACAGGCATGAATGCAAAGGATCATATCCATCATTTTGTTATTGAGGAAGCGAAGAACATATTATTGGGCAGCAGCAAAAGCATAAGTGAAATAGCATATCAGTTAGGCTTTGAATATCCGCAGTACTTCAGCAGATTATTCAAGCAGAAAACAGGCAATACACCTCAGGAATTCAGGAATTTGACGGTATAAAAGCAGCCAAAATTATCTGAAAAAGATCATTTTATTAGGCTTTAATCCTCTTTCATCTCTTCTTCTGTCCGTTTTACAATGCTTGCGACTACTGTATCCAGCTCTTGCGCAGACTGCATCAGGTAAGAAAGCAGCTGATCCAGTTCCTCTGCTGCAACAGGATCCGACTGTAACAACTCGATGATTCCCATTATTCTGGATAAGGGATTTCGTATAACATGTGATTGCAGATGGGCTATTTCCTTCATCTTTTTATTCTTTTTCTCAATAGCAGCAATATAGGCTGCTTCTGACGTAATGTCCCTGATGATGGCTAAACGTACCCATGATCCGTTTAACCGTATATTACTGGCATTGATATCCACCAGTATGGGATTTCCGTTTTTACAATAATGCTGGTCTCTTTGATGAACATAATCTCTGCGTACCTTGTTCCTGAATGCTTCTTCATCACACTGCAGAAGCCGGTTTACTTTCATATCCAGGAACTCTTTCTTGTTGTATCCGTAGCAGTGTATGGCACTTTTGTTTACATATAATAAACGTAAAGTAGTGGGATGATAAATGATCATCGGCAGCGGATTAAAAAAAAACAAACTTTTATAATGGGTCACCGCTTCCTGTAGCAGATTTTCCTTGACAACCTTTTCCTGTACTTCCTGACGGAGTTTGATATAAAGATTTTCAGATTTTAGAATGGTCTTTTCAAAACCGCTGATAACATATATAATAATGGAGACCATTACCAGATTTGAAAATATAAAGTTGAACGAGTAGAGTATCCATCTGTAGGGTATGTTATCATGTACCAGTTCCAGTTCGTGTATCGGAAAACCCTCAAATAAAGCGATGCCAAACAAAATACAGATCATCGCATTGACAGCAACCGACAGGTAAGCCATTTTTTTAGAAAACAGAAGCGTAACAAACACACTGAGCAGCAGCAGAAAAACCGTTCCGCACATCAGGGAATGTAAGGTTACTATTTTGATAATGGAGAAGAGCATCATTACGGTCACTCCAAAAAACTTCTTAAATCGGATCGTAAGTTTTTTATGCAGCACTACGATAATAATCGATACGAATGCGAGTAAATCGGTTATGGCTGTTATATAACTACTGTGAGAACATTCTATTACAATATTAACGATAAGGGAGACTATTCCTGTTGGTATTGCAAATTTTATGATTTGTGTGAAAAACCGGTCCTTCCACATTTCGTTCCTGTTCAGGTACTTTTTCCCTGTTCGCGTTCTCTTGTTGATAAAGAGGGAGTATCTTCTCCATATATACTTAAAATCATCAATTGATGGACAAGAGCTTGTTTTCATATAGGGGCTTACTTAAAGAACTCAATTTTACGAATAAATTCTGTATTTGTTAAGGATTAAAAGCCTTTTTAACGGCTATTGCCGGTTTGGAAAATAACAGCTAATTCCGGTCAGATCGAAAAAGGTAAAACTTCAGGCAGGCAGCTAAAAAATAAATCCTGTAACCTGATTAGAGAATCCTTTTCGCAGGATATCCCATAGCACTATAAAAATGACAGAAGCGATAACTGCAGTCTGCTTTACAGGGAAAAATAGGGTCGGCGGCAACAAAAGTGATTGGAATAATACTGAAAGTTTCCTAAATAGTTAGCAGGAGCGAACATTTTTAGCAATTAAAACGTATCTTTCGCCAATTAAGGAATTGCTTAGACGGGAGTTAGGAGTTTGAAACAGGAAGGTCATTTCGGCCGGTTTGGCTGAATCTGACAAAAGTCATTGGTTTTTTCTGAAAGAATAATTTGCTAAACGGTCCCCCCACTAAGTATATAGAACTATATATTTAAGCATATTAAAAAAGCGACAGTGCTTTAAACGATTATTTTTGATTGTCTTCTTTTCTTGTCTTCAAGAGCATTAATAGAAGATAATCCTTGTTTTCTAGTGATACCAATCTCTATTTAGAATTTTATTATTTTAGTTTATCAATAAAAAAAAAGATATGCATTCAGCGGAACTTCAGAACATGTTGAGCGATGAAATATTTGGCATTACGCAAAATATTAGTAAAGAATGTTTGATTCTTGCAGACTTTGAAGGAAACATCGTTTTGGCTAACAAAAAAGCCAAAGCCGTTTTATGTCTGGACGAGCAGAATTATCAGGGCAGCAGCTGCTTTGAATTGTTTAGTTTCTCCTATGCGGAAGACCAGACTCCGCTGGATCGGAACGGATTGCCGTTTATTGCAACACTGGAAACGGACAAAACGGTAGAGGACAGTGTGATTGGAATAGAAATCGGTGAAAAGCCGCTGATCTGGATATCCGTTAGTTCCAGGATGATCGAGATCTCGGGAACAAAATATGCAATTATCGGTTTTTTTGATGTTACAGAAACGATCCGGAAAAGTCAAAAACTACAAACCAGAAAAAACCAGCTGGATCAGCTTTTGGCTTCAATAGACGATATGGTATTTGAGGTCAGTATTACCGGTGAGATCCTTAATTGCTGGACGAATGACGAAGACCAACTTTTTTATGATCCGACAATGTTTCTGGGAAAGAATCTGGAAGTTATTTTTCCAAACAAGCTTGGTAGATCTTTTGTTTCCCTTATCAGGGATTCCTTAAGAGAGAACAAATCCCTAAGTATGGAATACCAATCTCCTTTGGAGGATAACAGTGAACGATGGTACAGGATGCAGGTGAGACCTGTTTATTATTCAAAACAAAAAGCGGCCGTTATTATTACGGATATCAGTAACAGGATGAAAATTGAGGATGAGGTCAGGGTTAACGAACAAAAGTTCAACCAGGCTTTTCTGCATTCAGGATTGGGAATGGCTTTAGTGGGTACCGACGGGCGCTGTATTGAAGTAAACAATACCCTTACAAAGATACTGGGTTATGATGTGTCGGAAATGTCCAGGATGAAATGTAGTGACTATACACATCCGGACGACCTGCCGTATATTGAAGAGAATATGAATAAGCTTAAGACGCTTGAAACCGAAAGTTACACTATAAAAAAGCGGTATATCCATAAAGACGGACGTTTTATCTGGTGCCTTCAGACCATGTCGGCCGTCTTTGATCAGCATGGAACGCCCATTTTCTATATCGCGCAGATACAGGATATTACACAGTATAGAAAGTATGTGGAGGAACTGCAGCGGAATAACCGACAGCTGGAGATTGCAACGATCGACCTGGAAACCAAAGTGCGGCAATTGGAAGAATTTAACCAGATCGTTGCACACAATCTGAGAGGACCGGCCGGAAATATCCAGATGCTGGTTGCCGAGATTGAACATGCAGATAATGAAACAGACAGAAAAGAATATCTGGAGCTCCTGCAGTGTTCAAGTGACGGACTTATCGAAATTATGCAGGAACTTATCGAGATACTGGAAGTCAGAGGCAGTAAATCGCTGCCAATGGAGAGATGTGGTTTCGAACAGATATACAGGAAGACCATCCAGCAATTCTCGGCAGAGATCCATACTAAGGGCGCTGTAATAGAAGCTGATTTTGAAGTTCCGGCTATTTCCTATTCAAGAATCTATCTGGAAAGCATCATGTATAACCTGATAGGGAATGCCTTAAAGTACACAGTACCGGGCAGAAAACCGCAGATTACGATCAGATCCTATGCTTCAGAAGGAAAATGCGGCTTTAGCGTTAAGGATAATGGAATAGGGATTGATCTGGACAGGTATGGGATGCATGTGTTCAAATTTAGGAAGACCTTTCATAGCGGATATGACAGCAAGGGGATTGGACTTTTTATGACCAGACATCAGATAGAATCATTGGGAGGGAGGATTTATGTAGTTAGTGAGCCTGATAAAGGAAGTACTTTTTATGTCCAGTTTGATAAATAAGTAAGCCCTAAATACCCAATTATATGACAAAACTACGTATTGCTATTATCGACGACGATTCGATATTCCGGTTCATATTCGGAAAGATGGTGATGAAGTTTCCCGAGGCAGCTACCGAGGTAATCGGTTTTGAGGATGCCGTTTCGGCTATAAAGCATTTCCAGTCTGTTAAGGATAGGAGAGAAGACTGGCCGGACATGTTATTTGTGGATATTAATATGCCGCAGATGACCGGATGGGAATTCATGGATGAGGTTTGCAGGATGGAAATGGATTTTGTAAGTAACATTCCCGTTTTTATCTTAAGCTCCTCTACTAGCCTTGCCGATATGGAAAAAATAAACGAATATGAGTTTATTGACGATTATCTGATTAAACCGTTGAAAAAGATAGAATTTATGGAGTTGCTGCGTGAATATTATCATAAAACCGTCGGCTCCGATGGAGAAGGCTGATTCAAACCTGTTGCGTAAGCCGCAGTAACGAATTTTAGCCTTGTGCTTATGAAAGTATTTAAAACAAAAAAAGACGCAGCAATTGCGTCTTTTTTTATGACTCCGGTGGAACCATTTTGTGACCCGGCTGGGATTCGAACCCAGGACCCCATCATTAAAAGTGATGTGCTCTACCAGCTGAGCTACCGAGTCGGTATTTTTTAAGAAATAATTCAGGTTAATTAGTGACCCGGCTGGGATTCGAACCCAGGACCCCATCATTAAAAGTGATGTGCTCTACCAGCTGAGCTACCGAGTCTGTAATTATTTCTTAATCTCTTTATCAATATTTCCTGAAACAGTTTTCGGGAACCTCCCGTACTATTTCTGATCATTCAGACTACTTTAGGCAATCCTCGTGACCACGATGGGATTCGAACCCATACGTCTTTCAACACCACCCCCTCAAGATGGCGAGTCTACCAATTTCTCCACGTGGCCTTAAAAAAAAAAGTCAAACATCGCTGTTCGACTTTCGTGACCCGGCTGGGATTCGAACCCAGGACCCCATCATTAAAAGTGATGTGCTCTACCAGCTGAGCTACCGAGTCTTGCTTTCAGAAAATAAATTCAGGTCATTTTTGTGACCCGGCTGGGATTCGAACCCAGGACCCCATCATTAAAAGTGATGTGCTCTACCAGCTGAGCTACCGAGTCTGTAATCATTTCCTGATTGCGGGTGCAAATATAAGACGTATTTTTTATTATCCAAGGGAATTTTGGTTTAAATTTGCCTTTTTTTTACAGGGATTATTTAAGTTTCTGTTTATTAGATATTTATTATTATGAAAAAAATAGTCCTCATTGGCTATATGGGTTCCGGCAAGTCAACAATAGGTAAAATATTATCAGAAAAAATAGCAATACCGGCTTTTGATCTGGATAAAATTATTGAAGAAAAGACAAAAAAGACCATTCCGGAATTGTTTTCGGAGATTGGAGAAGTCAGATTTCGCAAGATCGAGCACGAAACACTCCGGAAATTTATAACAGAAAAGGATGACTATATATTAAGTCTGGGTGGTGGTGCTCCCTGTTATGCCAATAACCATGAATTTTTACAGCTGGAAGGTATCGTATCGGTATACTTAAAAGCATCCGTCAAGGAGTTAATGCAGCGACTGGAAAATGAAAAGGCGGGCAGACCTTTGCTGGCTTCGTTAAAAGAAACCGAAATAGAAGAATTTATAGCCAAACATTTGTTTGACCGAAGCTATTTTTACCACCAGGCCAAACATGTGATTGCCGTTGATGGTAAAAAGCCGGATCATATTGTTTCGGAAATTGAAAGCCTGTTAACTTAAATAGGCGTATTCCTCTGTTTCTTCAAAAACAACCTGGATGTGCTCTAATAGTGAAGTCGACAAGGAGAGGCCTTTAAAATCGGCTTTAACGGGATATTTTTTATGGTTCCGGTCTACCAGTACCGCGGTTTTGAATTTTTTCAGCGGAACGTCAAGAAAATGCTTTACACCATAGATCAAAGTGGTGCCGGAACTAAGCACGTCATCAATCAGTACCAAACCTTTATTTTCGTACTGCTCCGGGCTTAGTGAGGTAGTGATTTTTTCCTGAGGTTTGGTTTTGTTGATTTTTACTTCGCATAAAATAACCTTCAAATCGGAAATCTGTTCCAGTTCTTTCGCAATTTTCTGAGCGAAAATATACCCGTTGGAAGCGATCCCCGCTAAAACAACTTCGTTTTCATCTACAAAAGTTTCGTAGATCTGAAAAGCAATTCGTTTGGTTTTATGGTTGATTTCCTGCTGGGTTAAGATAATATTTTTCATTGTTTTTGTGTTGTTGTTATTTTTTTTCAAAGATAAAGAAG
This sequence comes from Flavobacterium inviolabile, assembly GCF_013389455.1. NCBI lineage: Bacteria > Pseudomonadati > Bacteroidota > Flavobacteriia > Flavobacteriales > Flavobacteriaceae > Flavobacterium > Flavobacterium inviolabile. The sequence continues at coordinate 1,911,380 of NZ_CP058278.1, forward strand.
AACTCTTTTTCTTGTCTTGGTTTTATGGAATTATAAGCTCTTTCAAGTGTTTTTATCGAAAATATGTCTGAAAAAAGGCTTAAATATGCTTCTTTGCTGCCGCCAAACGGAGGTCCGGCTTCGGTGAGCGGGAAATCAAACAGCAGTCCGGCGATTTTTCCGTTAGGGTTTAGTAATTGTGCCATTTTGGAAACATAATTTTTGCGAAGCTCCGGTGACAGTGCGCAGAAAAAAGTCTGCTCCAGGATCAGATCGAAGTGTTCCTCCAGCTCAAAAAAATCACCCTGAATCAACTGGGATCCGGGAAACAGCGGATTTCTTTTTTTGATGTTCTGTAACGGCGAAGCGGCCAGATCTATAACAAATACATTCTGGAACCCTTTTGAAAACAGGTAATCCAGCTCGTGTGCATTTCCGGCACCGGGTATTAAGATCTTCAGTGTCTTATCGTCAATCTGGTCAATATAATCCTTCAGCGGGGTGGTAATTGAACCGGCATCCCATCCGGTTTCATTGTTCAGATAGCGGTCTTCCCAGTAATTTTTATTCAGTTTCAGTATCATCTTCGTCGGCATCTAAGGTATAATCGTCAATGTCCCGTCTGTCTTTTTTAGTAGGACGGCCTGTTCCTCTGGCGCGGTAATGCTCCTTGGAAAGCCTTAGTAATTCCAGATGTTCAAAAGACTCTAAAGGCGTTTCGTCTTTTCGGTATATGTCAACCAGTTTGGCGCCCACTCTGCTTTCGGGAACATCCAGAACGGTCAGTATGTAGTTAATCTGATCTTTTCGTAATGTAATTTTATCTGTAGCAAAAACTTCCCTGGAAGGCTTTGCTGTTTGTCCATTTACAGTGATGTGCCCCTTTTTACAAGCTTCTGTTGCAATGTTTCTTGTTTTATAGTAGCGTACACACCATAAATATTTATCCACTCTCATATGAAAATTCAAAATTCAATGTTAATATTAAAACAAAAATAAATGAAAATTGTATCTTGCACCGTTAAATTTTATTAATAATGAATAGATTATTTAAGATAGTAGGGAGCTTAGTCCTTATGTTTTCTCTTTTTGCATGTGATGATAAAGGTAGCGGTGGTGCTGAAATCCGGGATTATTCTGAGCAATTTGCCGCTGATAATACAGCCATTGAAAATTATTTGAAAACACATTACCTGGAAGTTACTCATAATGCACATGGAGATGTTGAGGATATGACAATCACAGCGATTCCTGCCGGAGGAAGTCAGGTTTCTATCTGGGATCAGACAACCTATCCGTTATTGAATAAAACAGTGAAACTTCACAATATCTTATATAAAGTTTATTATTTAAAAACTGCTGCCGGTACAGGTGATGCCCCTTGTGGTGTAGATAAACTGTACACTTCCTACAGAGGAACGCTGTTAACGGGATACCAGTTTGATTATGCTCCGAATGCTACCGAAATCAGCCTTGTGGGAGCGATAAAAGGATGGGAGTTTATTTTTCCGGAATTCAGAAGAGGAGTTACAGTAGAAAATGTAAACGAAGCGGGAGTGCCTGACGGAACATTGCGTCATGAAGATTACGGAGCAGGAGTAATGTTCCTGCCTTCAGGATTAGGTTATTATAGCCAATATGTAGGAAGTATTCCGGAATATTCACCGTTGGTGTTTACGTTTAAATTATACGATATACAATTTTTAGATCAGGATGCCGATGGTGTATTGTCAAGATATGAATATGGTTTTGATGCAAATTACAATCTGATTGATACAGATGGTGACGGTATTGCCGATATTTTTGACGTGGATGATGATAATGATGGCGTACCTACAAAAGAAGAGATCCGTATTCCGGGTACTATTAACCAGTATACCTATGATTTGATCCCGGATTGTAGCGGAAACAACACGAATCCGGCACGATTAAGAAAACATCTGGACGCTACTTGTCACTAAGAGTAAGCCAGTAAAATAAAAAAAGCCCTTCTTGAAGAGGGCTTTTTTTTATGGTAAATACTGCTGTATAAAAAAACCTGTCCATTCGGACAGGCTTTTTTGTATAAAACATATTGATTATTTTCGTGTGATAACCTTTTCAGCAGCTGCAAAAATAGCCTGATTGTTCAACTGGTATTTCTCCATTAACTGATCCGGTGTTCCGCTTTCGCCAAAACTGTCCTTAACGGCTACATATTCCTGTGGTGCAGGATTGTTTAACGATAATGTTCTGGAAACACTTTCGCCTAAACCGCCAAGCATATTGTGCTCTTCAGCAGTAACAACACAACCTGTTTTAGCAACCGATTTAAGAATTGCTTCTTCATCCAGTGGTTTTATCGTGTGGATGTTGATTACCTCGGCAGAAATACCTTTTGCTTCCAAAGCTTCTGCAGCAACCAAAGCTTCCCAAACCAAATGTCCGGTAGCGATAATTGTAACATCAGTACCTTCGTTTAATACGACAGCCTTACCAATTTCGAATGTTCCGTTTTCCGGAGTGAAGTTAGGTACAGACGGTCGGCCGAAACGCAGGTAAACCGGTCCGTGGTGCTCAGCAATAGCTAATGTAGCTGCTTTTGTCTGATTGTAATCACAAGTGTTGATTACCGTCATTCCAGGCAGCATTTTCATCAAACCGATATCTTCAAGGATCTGGTGTGTAGCACCATCTTCTCCTAATGTTAATCCGGCATGCGAAGCACAGATTTTAACGTTTTTATCGGAGTAAGCTACCGACTGACGAATCTGGTCGTAAACCCTTCCGGTAGAAAAGTTAGCGAAAGTTCCGGTAAAAGGAATTTTGCCGCCAATAGTCATTCCCGCTGCAATTCCAATCATGTTAGCTTCTGCAATCCCGATCTGGAAAAAACGTTCCGGATGATTTTTTTTGAAATCATCCATTTTTAATGAACCGATCAGGTCAGCGCAAAGTGCTACTACATTTTCATTTTTTTGACCAAGTTCTGTAAGTCCGGCTCCAAAACCAGAGCGCGTATCTTTATTTCCTGTGTTTGTATATTTTTTCATTTGTTGACGTAATTAAAAGAATTTAAAAATTAGAAAGATCGATTAATAATCTCCTAAAGTTTCCGGATTTTGAGCTAAAGCACTTTCCAATTGTGTATCGTTTGGTGCTTTCCCGTGCCATGCGTGTGTGTGCATCATGAAATCAACACCGTTACCCATTTCGGTATATAGCAATACACAAACTGGTTTTCCTTTTCCGGTTCTTGATTTGGCATCAGTCATACCATTGATGATAGCCTCAAGGTTGTTTCCTTCTTTTATCTCAAGAACATCCCATCCGAAAGCCTCAAATTTGGCTCTTAAATCGCCTAAGGATAAAACTTCTTCTGTTGTTCCGTCAATTTGTTTTCCGTTTAAATCTACGGTAGCAATATAGTTGTCTACTTTTTTAGCAGAAGCATACATCGCCGCTTCCCAGATTTGCCCTTCCTGTAACTCACCGTCACCATGTAAACTGTAAACAATATGGTTGTCACCGTTTAATTTTTTGGTTAGCGCAGCTCCGATGGCAACAGACATTCCTTGTCCTAATGAACCTGAAGCAACACGAATTCCCGGTAACCCTTCATGCGTAGTCGGGTGCCCTTGTAAACGGGAATTGATAAGGCGGAAAGTAGCTAATTCAGCAACAGGGAAATACCCGCTTCTTGCTAATACGCTGTAAAAAACCGGCGAAATGTGACCATTGGACAGGAAGAAAAGATCTTCACCGCTACCATTCATGTCAAAACCTTCTTTGCGGTCCATTAAATGTTGGTAAAGGGCTACTAAAAATTCGGTACAGCCAAGTGAACCTCCAGGGTGTCCTGAATTTACAGCATGAACCATACGAAGAATATCTCTTCTAACCTGAATTGTTAAGTCGTTTAATTGTTGAGTGTTAGGCTTCATTTTTTATGTAAAAGTTAAACTATGGCAAAAATAGTTTTATTTTAAAGATGTACCAACTCTTTTTGTTTTTTAGTTTCAGATTTAGCACGTAATAATTTCGCTTAATGATAGGAGGAAACGCTTTAAATGTAGTACTTTTAGTAACTTTTTAATTGTATCCCCTTTTCGGTTTAACAGATGAAACGTTTTTTAGATATTTATTTGGATTCGTATCGCGGTTTGTCAAAACCCGCATGGATGCTTGCGCTGGTTATTTTTATCAACAGAAGCGGAGCCATGGTGCTTCCTTTCTTAGGGATTTATATGACGGAAGCTCTGCACTTTTCGCTAAAGGAAGCCGGTACGGTACTAAGCTGTTTTGGTCTGGGAGCGGTAACCGGTTCCTGGTTAGGCGGCTGGCTGACGGATAAAGTAGGACATTTTAAAGTGCAGACGGTAAGCTTATTGCTGTCGGTTCCGATGTTCTGCCTGCTGCCGCTATTTAAAACGGTGGAAACACTGGCGGTAGGAATATTTATATTGAGCGTGATTACCGATTCGTTCCGGCCGGCCAATTCCGTTTCGGTGGCATACTATGCCAAACCGGAAAATATTACCCGTGCTTTTTCGCTCAATCGTATGGCTATTAACCTTGGATTTTCCATAGGTCCTGCTTTGGGCGGCTTGCTGGCAATTATATCCTACAGCTGGCTTTTTTACGGCAATGCGATCGGTGCTGTTTTGGCCGGGCTGTTATTCTTCTTTTATTTCAGAAACAGAAAAGGGAACGAAAACGTATTGAAAAAAGAAGCGGATGCGGCGGCAGAAGCTAAAGAAGTTTCTCCGTACAGGGACAGACAGTTTATCTGGTTCAACATACTAACGGCTCTATATGCAATCTGTTTCTTTCAGTTGCTGAGTACACTGCCTTTGTTTTATAAAGAAGTCCATAAATTAACCGAAGCAGACATCGGGATATTGCTGGCCTATAGCGGTTTTGTGGTCTTTGCGCTGGAAATGCTGCTGGTGCATATTGCCGAACGTAAAATGACATCGGCACAGGTAATCATTTTAGGAACGATTTTATGCGGCTTGTCGTTTATAATGCTGGTACTGCCGGGTAAATACCTGGTATTGTATGTGTCCATGTTTGTTTTGTGTATCTCGGAAATCCTGGTAATGCCGTTTGTGGCTACCGTGACGGTTCAGCGTTCCGGAGCAACAAACAGAGGCGCTTATATGGGATTTGGCGCCCTGGCCTATTCTGCGGCCCATATCGTATCGCCTTATTTGGGAACCCGTGTAGCCGATTTTTACGGATTTGATACGCTGTGGATCGGAACCGGAGTACTGACTGTTTTTATTGCCTTTGGATTTTACGTTATAATGAAGAAAATGTAAGTAAAACAATTGCTTATTATTATTTCGGCGGATTTGTTTAAAAAGAATATTAAATAAAGACGCAATCGTTAATATTTTCTAAGGAACTCCCAATCGAATAGTTGAATTCGATTATCTTTGCCGATTGTAAAAAGTAAGTATGAAGTTCGATTTATTACACAAAGACCCGTTGTCAAAAGCCAGAGCGGGAAGTATAACTACAGATCACGGTGTTATTGAAACACCAATATTTATGCCTGTCGGAACAGTTGCTTCCGTTAAAGGAGTGCATCAGCGAGAATTAAAAAACGATATTAATCCCGATATTATTTTAGGAAATACCTATCATTTGTATTTGCGCCCACAAACCGAAATATTGGAAAAAGCGGGTGGATTGCACAAATTCATGAACTGGGACCGGAATATATTAACGGATAGCGGCGGTTATCAGGTATATTCCCTTTCTTCCAATAGAAAAATTAAAGAAGAAGGTGTAAAATTCAAATCGCACATTGACGGATCCTATCATTTTTTCTCACCGGAAAATGTGATGGAAATCCAGCGTACCATCGGAGCTGATATTATCATGGCATTCGATGAATGTACGCCATACCCTTGTGATTACCGGTATGCAAAACGTTCGATGCACATGACCCACCGTTGGTTGGACAGATGTATTGCACATTTGGATAAATTACCGTTTAAATACGGATACGAACAAACATTTTTCCCGATTGTACAGGGAAGTACCTATAAAGACCTGCGTCAGCAGTCGGCAGAATACATTGCCGGTGTAGGAGCGCAGGGTAATGCCATCGGAGGACTTTCTGTAGGGGAGCCTGCAGAAGAAATGTATGCGATGACAGAAGTGGTTACGGCCATTTTACCGGAAGACAAACCGCGTTATTTAATGGGAGTGGGAACACCGGTTAACATCCTTGAAAATATAGCATTGGGAATTGACATGTTCGATTGTGTGATGCCAACGCGTAATGCCCGTAACGGAATGTTATTTACAGCTAACGGTACAATTAACATTAAAAATAAAAAATGGGAAGACGATTTTTCCCCAATTGACGAAATGGGAATTACTTTTGTAGATACCGAATACTCAAAAGCCTATTTACGCCATTTATTTGCTGCTAACGAATACTTAGGGAAGCAAATCGCAACCATTCATAACTTAGGGTTTTATATGTGGCTGGTTCGCGAAGCCAGACAGCATATTTTAGCAGGTGATTTTTATGCATGGAAGGAAAAAATGGTAAAACAGATGAGCCAACGTTTATAATGCTAACAATTAATTTTCTATTCTAACTTGCGAATGAACATAATCGATAAATATATCCTAAAACGGTATTTAGCAACCTTCTCGGTCATGTTATTAATGTTTATTCCTATAGGAATCGTTATTGACGTCTCGGAGAAGATCAATAAAATGCTTGCTAATAAAGTACCTTTAGTAGCCATTTTAAAGTACTATTACGATTTTACAATATATTTTGCCAATTTACTTTTCCCGATATTCCTGTTCCTTTCCGTAATATGGTTTACCTCGAAACTGGCAAATAACACCGAGATCATTGCGATTTTAAGTTCCGGAATTTCGTTTAGCCGTTTTTTACGGCCGTACATTATCGGGGCAACGTTAGTATCGCTGTTTTCATTGGTTATGGGATTCTTTCTGGTGCCCAAGGCAAGTCAGGGATTTAACGATTTCCGTTACAATTACCTGTCCAGTAATCCAACCGTCAGGGAAAACCAGGATGTTTACCGGCAGATTAGTAAAGACGAATTTATCTATGTGAGTAATTTTAACTACGAATCCAAGATAGCGTTCAACTTTACCCTTGAAAAATTTAAAGGCGATCAGTTAGAATATAAAATCAATGCCAGCCGTATAAAATGGAATCCTGCCGACAGTACGTACACCTTATTCAATTACAGCAAGCGTACCATTGGAGAACTGGATGATAAAATTGAAAAACAGGAACAAAAGGACATGATTCTGGATTTTGACCTGGAAGATTTAACACCGGTTGTTTATGTTGCAGAAACCATGACCTTAGGAGAACTGAACCGGTTTATCGAAAAGGAAAAACAACGTGGTTCCCCCAATATCAACACCTATCTGGTTGTCAAATATAAAAAATACAGTATCCCTGTTTCGGCATTTATCCTGACCATTATTGCCGTTTCGGTTTCTTCCATGAAGCGAAGAGGAGGAATGGGTGTAAACTTAGCCCTGGGAATTGCGATAGCCTTTACCTTTATTTTCTTTGACAAGATTTTTGGAACACTGGCCGAAAAATCCAGCGTACCGCCTTTAGTGGCCGTATGGTTCTCTAATTTTGTTTTTGGAATTTTAGCGATTTACCTACTTAGAAATGCCAAACGATAATATTAAAAGTTACTTAAACCTCCATCTAATTGTTTTTATATGGGGGTTTACCGCTATTTTAGGCGGATTGATTTCCCTGGAAGCCCTGCCTTTGGTGTGGTATCGCATGATGGTAGCGGTATTTCTGGTATTACTTTACCTGTTATACCGAAAAAGACCGATAGCCGTTTCCGGGACTACGCTCGTGAAATTCCTTTTGGGCGGATTGGTCATTGCGCTGCACTGGCTGACCTTCTTTATGGCAATTAAAGTTTCCAACATTTCCGTAACATTAGCCTGTCTGTCTACCGGCGCTTTCTTTGCCTCATTTCTGGAACCCATTTTTTATGGAAGAAAAATGATCTGGTATGAAGTGCTTTTCGGCCTGATAGTCGTGTTGGGATTGGGAATCATCTTTAATGTGGAAGGCGACCATGTTAACGGAATAATCTTAGCGCTGACCTCGGCATTTTTATCGGCACTTTTTTCAGTGATCAACGGGAAGTTTGCCCAAAAACATGACGCAGGAGTCATCACTTTTTATGAACTGCTGGGCGGTGTCGGATTTCTGACGGTTTATATGCTGGTATCCGGATATTTTACCCGGGAATTCTTTGTACTGAGCTTATCCGATTGTATCTGGCTGCTGGTTTTAGGATCAGTTTGTACAGCCTATGCCTTTTTAGCCTCAGTGAAAGTCATGAAATATTTAAGCCCGTATACCGTAATGCTGACGATTAATCTGGAGCCTATTTACGGAATTATATTAGCCGTTTTGGTTTTCCGGGAAAAAGAAAAAATGAGCCCTTCTTTTTATGTGGGAGCGGCCATAATACTGCTTACGGTTCTGCTAAACGGAATCGCCAAGAACTATAAAAAAATAAAAACAAATTAATAAATTGTTACTACAATATAAAATGATAATTTATCTTTGTAGCTCAAACTAAACCCAAAAAGGTACTAAAAAATGGAATATTTAGATTTTGAACTTCCTATTAAAGAACTTGAAGATCAGTTAGATAAATGTCAGATAATCGGGCTGGAATCGGATGTTGATGTTTCTAATACGTGCAAACAAATTGAGAAAAAATTAGAAGAAACCAAGAGAAATATATATAAAAATCTAACGGCATGGCAACGTGTTCAGCTTTCGAGACATCCAAGCAGACCGTACACGATGGACCATGTCAGAGCCCTTTGCGGGGATACTTTCCTGGAACTTTTTGGAGACAGAGGCGTTAAGGACGACAAAGCAATGATTGGCGGACTTGGTAAAATTGGCGGACAGTCGTTCATGATTGTCGGACAACAAAAAGGATACAATACGAAAACCAGACAATTCCGTAACTTCGGAATGGCAAATCCGGAAGGATATAGAAAAGCACTTCGTTTAATGAAAATGGCCGAAAAATTCGGAATCCCTGTAGTTACATTAGTAGATACTCCGGGAGCATATCCGGGATTGGAAGCAGAAGAAAGAGGACAAGGGGAAGCTATTGCCAGAAACATCTTCGAAATGATTCGTCTGAAAGTGCCTATCATCACGGTTATCGTTGGTGAAGGAGCTTCAGGTGGAGCTTTGGGAATTGGTGTTGGTGATAAAGTTTACATGTTGGAAAATACCTGGTATTCTGTAATTTCTCCGGAATCGTGTTCTTCTATTTTATGGAGAAGCTGGGAATACAAAGAGCAGGCTGCCGAAGCGTTGAAATTAACTTCTTTCGATATGAAAAAACAAAAGTTAATTGACGATATTATCCCGGAACCGCTTGGTGGTGCTCATTACGACAGAGAAACGACTTTCAGAACCGTTGAACAATATATCACCAAAGGATATAACGAGTTGAAAGACTTATCAACAGAAGAATTAGTGGCTCAGCGTATGGAAAAATACAGTAGAATGGGTGAGTATAAAGAATAATCGAAATTACCTTACAAATCATAACATCCGGAGCCTTACAGCTTCGGATTTTTTTTAACTATTAACATTTTTTGAGAGGTTATGAACAGCACAAGACTAACAACTCAAAATATATTCACCTAAAAATTGGCTACCTTAGCAATATGGAAAACCTCAAAAATGTAAACCCAAACAGAGTAGATAAAACTACTATTATTAATCTGGAAAAAGGCAAATTACCACCTCAGGCATTAGACCTTGAAGAGGCGGTTCTGGGTGCCATGATGATTGATAAAAAAGGAGTGGATGAGGTTATCGATATTTTACAACCCGATGCTTTTTACAAAGATGCCCACAAGCATATCTTTGAAGCCATTGTAGAACTTTTTAACGATACACAGCCGATTGACCTTCTGACCGTTTCCGCACAGCTGCGAAAAAACGGGAAGTTAGAATTAGCCGGAGGCGATTTTTACCTGATTCAGCTGACTCAGAAAATATCATCTTCCGCACACATTGAGTTTCACTCAAGAATTATATTGCAGAAATACATTCAGCGAAGCCTTATCAAAATTTCAAATGAAATTATTGAAGAATCGTATGATGAAACGACCGATGTATTCGACTTGTTGGACAAAGCCGAATCCAAACTGTATGAAGTAACGCAGGGAAACATTAAAAGAAGTTCCGAAACGGCACAAAGTTTAGTGATCCAGGCAAAAAAACGTATTGAAGAAATTGCCAATAAAGAAGGATTGAGCGGAATCCCTACCGGTTTCCACGATCTGGATAAACTTACTTCCGGTTGGCAGCCTTCCGATTTAATTATTATCGCAGCACGTCCGGGTATGGGTAAAACCGCATTCGTACTTTCAATGGCAAGAAATATGGCTATCGATGCCGGAGCACCGGTTGCTTTGTTCTCGCTGGAGATGTCATCCGTACAGCTGATCACCCGTTTGATCTCTTCCGAAACCGGTTTGTCTTCTGAAAAACTGCGTACCGGAAAACTGGAAAAACACGAATGGGAACAACTTTCCATTAAAGTAAAAGACCTCGAAAAAGCACCTTTATATATTGACGATACCCCGTCACTGTCCATTTTCGATTTACGTGCAAAAGCCCGTCGTCTGGCTTCCCAGTACGGAATCCGTATGATTGTGATCGATTACCTTCAGTTAATGACGGCCGGCGGTAACGGAAAAGGCGGCGGCGGAAACCGTGAGCAGGAGATTTCCACCATTTCCCGAAACTTAAAAGCCCTGGCAAAAGAGTTAAATGTTCCGGTAATTGCACTGTCACAGCTATCACGTGCGGTGGAAACCCGTGGAGCCAGTAAGCGACCGTTGCTTTCCGACTTACGTGAATCCGGAGCGATTGAGCAGGATGCCGATATCGTATCCTTTATTTACCGCCCGGAATATTATAAAATTGACGAATGGGATGACGAAGAGCGTTCGCCAACACAAGGTCAGGCAGAATTTATCGTAGCCAAACACCGTAACGGTGGATTGGATAACATTCGTCTGAAATTTATCGGAAATCTGGGTAAATTTGACAACCTGGACGATTTCGGTTCTCCTTTTGACGAATTGCCATCCCGAATGAATATGGACGATAATCCTTTCATCACCAAAAACCTGCCATCGGCTAATGAAGCTTTCGGAAGCAACATGAACAGTTTTGACGACGACAGCGATGTTCCGTTCTAAAAAATAAAATTAAGCCTGCATCTGTAGGCTTTTTTTATGAGTTTTTATTTTTGAAATCACTTATCTTTGAAAATAAATCAATTGTAATGCATCTCAAAAAGTCCGTTTATATATTCTTAGTATTCCTGTTTTCAATTTCGGCAAAAGCAGCATTTATACTGCTGCCGATGGAAGCCGAAGTGCAGCAAAACCATTTAAAAGCCTATGGAATTACCTATTGGGCACTGGATAAGCAGTATAAAGTGAGCTGGCTGCTAAATTACAGGGGCGGTTCTTTTCTGTTGCCGGATGCGGCCGAGATTCGTAAAGAATGCCAGATCCGCGGGGTAACTTTTGAAATACTGTCCGACAATCAGGCAAACGGAATCCTGAATGAAATTAGTTCCCCTTCACAAAATATGGAAACGGTTGTGCTGGAAAAAGCACCAAAAATTGCCGTATATACACCCAAAGGGAAAAAACCATGGGATGATGCGGTGACACTGGTTTTAACCTATGCCGAAATTCCGTTTACGGCAATCTATGATGAAGAAGTACTAAGCGATGCCCTTTTACTATACGATTGGCTGCATTTGCACCACGAAGATTTCACCGGGCAATATGGGAAATTCTTCGGAGCCTACCGGAATGCACCCTGGTATATTGAACAAAAAAGAGAAGCGGAAGCTTTGGCAACCAAGTTGGGATTTAGCAAAGTATCACAGGAAAAACTGGCTGTAGCCGCTAAGATCCGAAACTTTGTAATTGGCGGTGGTTTTATGTTTGCCATGTGTTCTGCAACAGACAGCTTTGATATTGCCCTTGCTGCCGAAGGAGTGGACATCTGTGAACCGATGTTTGACGGCGATGACAGTGAGGCAAACTATCAGGCGCGGATTGACTACAATAAAAGCTTTGCATTCAAGGACTTTATCCTGGAAAGAAACCCGCTTGTTTATGAATTTTCAGATATTGATATGTCGCGAAAGCGAAAAGTATTGCCCGATAATGATTATTTCACGCTGATGGAATATTCGGCAAAATGGGATCCCATCCCGAGTATGCTTTGCCAGAACCATACCCAGCTGGTGAAAGGTTTTATGGGACAGACCACCGCTTTTGACAGCGAGCGGATCAAATCGAATATCCTGGTTATGGGAGAGAACAAGTTTAATGGCGAAGCCCGTTATATACACGGTACCAAAGGCAAAGGAATGTTCACATTTTACGGCGGGCATGATCCGGAAGATTACGAGCATCGGGTAGGCGATGCGCCAACGGTTTTGGACCTGCATCCCAATTCTCCCGGGTACCGTTTAATCTTAAACAATGTATTATTTCCGGCAGCCAGAAAGAAAAAACTCAAAACATAAAATTCTGATCACAATTTCAAAAAAGCATAATAGTTACTATTATGCTTTTTTTATGAAATGCATATTTTTTATATTCGTATTTTTTTAAAAGTTACATTTTGTTCATTTTAGCACAACAAAAGCATAACATAATGTGATAAAATGCGATTTTTTTTAAGGAAAAATGCCAAAATAAAAATTAATAGTATTATTTTTACATAAGATATGTAACTTATAATTTATTACTTATGGCAGAAAATACGATTAGTTTAGCAACGGCTCAGGACTGGGCTGCAAGATGGAAAAACAAAGAAGGAAGCTACAACAGGCACCATGAATTAAAAGCTTTCTGGGTTCCCGGAGTAGATTTTACTCAGGTAATGAAAGAAGCTGGTGCGCAAAATGTCAGAGCTTATCTGGGAGTTGATGAAAGCAATGTGGAAAAATTAATGATTGTAGGTGTTGATGCTGACGGAAATGATATGATCGACGAAAGCAAAGGACAATATATCTATGATTTTTCAGAACCGTGTCCGAGTACTTGTAATAAAAAAGCACCTTTTATTAGTGGTGGTGAATAAAAAATTATCCTTTTGATTAATTATATTATCTATTTAGGGTATGTATTTTCAGGGATCAATTTGATTCTGTATTTAAAGAGATGCAGAAAAGAAGACAAGGCCTTCAGAATATTTACCCTTTATTTATTTGTTATCGCATTAATACAGTTTTTTACAAGCCTTTTAAAGAATAAAGGAATCAATAACCTGTTCCTTTCCCATTTTTACTTTGTATTGCAGCTGATCTTGTTAAGTTTTTTTTACCTGACAATTTTAGAAATGAAAATACAGCGAAGGATTGTGCGAACCTGTTTAATGGGATGCCTGTTTGTTTTAGGAGTCCAGTACTTATCGGATAAACAACTGTTTTTAAAATTCAACCTGTTTGAAATTTTTATAACATCCTATCTGTTAATACTGTATTCAATGTTTCACTTTTACAATCTTTTAAACAAGGAAAAAAATTACTATTATATCAACACAGGGATATTGATTTACCTTTTCGGAAGTACGGTTTTGTTTATTTCAGGAAACCTGATCAACACGCTGAAACTCGAATCCCGGAATATTGTCTGGTTGTTAAATGCCTTCCTGATAGTGGTATACCAGTTGTTTATTTTCATAGAATGGCGAAAAAGAGCCCGTCGTAATACTGAAGACTATGAATGATTTGAACGCACATGATTTAGAAATAATATCGGCTGTAATCTACACTTTTATAGCCTTTGTTTTAATGATTGTTGCCGTACTGATTTTTGTCTATTATTCCCGGAAGAAAATTGTTCAGAAGGAATTGGAAAAAAAAGACCTTGAAATTGACTATCAGAAGAAACTCCTGCAGGCTACCATCCTCACACAGGAAAAAGAAAGAGAAAGAATAGCGCAGGATTTGCATGACGATATCAGTTCAAAATTAAATATCATTTCTTTGAACAGCCATTTATTAACGGCTTCCGATCTTTCCGGTGAAGAAGTCAAAGAAATAACAACCGGTATCATTACAATTACCGCTAAGGTTCTGGAAAGTTCCCGGACAATAGCACACAATTTATTGCCGCCAATACTGGACAAGTTCGGACTGCATGCCGCTATTGAAGAATTGTGCCAGCAGTACAATAACTGTGAAGTACACATTAACTATCACAACGTACACAGGCAGCAAATTTTCGAAGAAATTAAGCATGAAAACCAACTGCACATCTTCAGGATTTTGCAGGAATTGATTAATAACTCATTACGGCATGGAAAAGCAACCGTTATCGACATCCGTTTTGACAAAGATTTTGGCGGGCGGTATTGTATTTATACCGACAATGGAAATGGTTTTGATACTAAAGTTATAAAGAAACAACCCGGACTTGGTATGAAAAATATTGAAAGCAGAGTTACGATGTTGAATGGACAACTCAATATTGAGAGTGAGATTAATAAGGGAATAAATGTGACTTTTAATTTTTAAAAATTAATCTGATGTCAGATACAATTAAAATTGTTTTAGCCGATGACGAAGCGCTTTTCAGAAAAGGAGTGGCTTTTATTTTACAGCGGGAAAGAAACTTTGAAATACTTTTTGAAGCCTCTAACGGAAGTGAATTGATCGATTATCTGGATGAGAATAAAGGCAATCTTCCGGATGTTATTTTAATGGACCTGAAAATGCCGCTGATAAGCGGAGTGGAAGCAACGAAAATAATCCATAAAGTTTTCCCCGACATTAAAATTATTGCCTTAACAAGCTACAATACCAAACCTTTTATTGCGAATATGATTCAGGTGGGTGCCTCTTCTTATTTAGTGAAGAATGCAACACCAAAAGAAATGCTCTTTACCATCAACGAGGTAATCAGCAAGGGATTTTATTATAATGATTTTGTAATGCAGGTAGTAAACGAAAGCATGATTGAATCTCAGAAAAAAGCAAAAAGTAACTTCGACGATGATTATTTGACCAATCGGGAGAAAGAAGTATTACAGTTAATCTGTGGACAGTTAAGTACCAATGAAATTGCGGAAAAACTGTTTATCAGTCCACGAACTGTGGAAGGACACCGGAACAACCTGTTGTTAAAAACAGACTCCAAAAACGTGGCTGGTCTGGTGGTTTATGCGATCCAGAACAGAATTATCAGCCTGGACAGTCTTTCCTTACAATAGAAACAGATAATTTCTGTTCTTGAAGACCAAAAAAGTATAATTTTGTGGCTTAATAATACCTCATTCGATCCGAATATATGAATTATACAGCCATCTTGCAGGAAATATACCAACAAATCAGCAGATTACCGGTTACCGGAACGGTCGCAGCCACTATTCCCGAACTGGCAAAAGTAGATCCCGGTAAATTTGGCATTCACCTGACAACAATTGATGGCGAGGATTACGGCATTGGCGATAGCGAAGAAAAATTTTCGATACAGAGTGTTTCCAAAGCACTCACTGTGGCCTTGGCTTTTGCCTCATTGGGCGAGCGAATGTGGGAGCGCGTTGGTGTGGAACCTTCCGGAAATCCGTTTAATTCCTTAGTACAGCTGGAATATGAAAAAGGAATACCCAGAAACCCTTTTATCAATGCCGGAGCGATCGTTATTGCTGATATGCTGGTTTCCCAATTAAAAAATCCGAAACAGGACTTCCTGGAATTCGTCCGGACCATATCCGGAAGCCCCAATATAAATTATAACAGCAAAGTAGCCGAATCGGAAAAACAAACCGGTTTTCGGAATGCCGCTTTGGCAAACTTTATCAAATCATTCGGAAACATTGAAAATGATGTGGAAGAAGTTTTGGATTTTTACTTTTTTCAATGCGCCATTGAAATGACCTGTAAAGAACTGGCGCACTCTTTTTTCTTTTTTGCCAATGAAGGAATGACACGATCCGGCAGGCAGATCTTAACCCAGAGTCAGGTAAAAAGACTAAATGCACTAATGCAGATGTGTGGTTTTTATGATGAATCCGGTGAGTTTACCTATAAAGTAGGTTTGCCCGGAAAAAGCGGTATTGGCGGCGGTATAGCAGCCTTATATCCTAAAAACTTTACCGTGACCACCTGGAGCCCGGGATTAAACGAAAAAGGAAATTCCGAATTGGGAATGAATGCGCTGGAATTACTGACAACCAAAACCGGGATGTCTATATTTTAGCATTAAAACCCTTATCTTTTTGCCGACCAGCTTTCCTGTTGTCGTTCTTCTAAGAATGTCCAGAGCAATATACGGCTCACCTTATTGCCTTGTTCCATAGTAATGGTTTTAACCTGTACCGCTTTTACCTTTTTAAGAATAGTGTAAAAGTTTTTTAAATGGTCATTTTTGGAAACCAGTGTCGAGAACCACAGGCATTGGGACTTAAAGTGAACACTTTCGTAAATCATATTGGTAATAAAAGCCAGTTCGCCGCCTTCGCACCATAACTCGTTATTCTGACCGCTGAAATTCAATACCGGTTTCCCTTCGGCAGCTTTGCCCAGGTTTTTCAGTTTGCGTTGTGAGCCTTGTGTTGCCGCTTCCCTGGAAGTGTGAAACGGAGGATTGCAAATAGTAATATCGAACGTTTCGCCCGGTTGTATGATATTCTTAAAAATATTGCGCTTGTTTTCCTGTAAGCGAATGCTAACCGTATCCTGCAGACCTGGATTGTTGCTGATAATTTTTTCTGCAGTGGCTTTAGCCGGTTTGTCCAGTTCTGTTCCCACAAACGTCCAGCCATATTCCTGATGCCCGATAATCGGATAAATACAATTGGCACCTACGCCAATATCCAGGACACGAACGTTTTTACCGGTTGGTATTTTGTGATGATTACTTTCGGTTAATACATCGGCTATATAATGAATATAATCTGCCCGTCCCGGAATGGGCGGACACAGATTGGTCTTGGGAATATCCCAGTAGTCAATGCCGTAAAACTGTTTTAATAAAGCCACATTAAGCGCTTTTACAGCTTCGGGATTGGCAAAATCAATACTTTCACTGCCAAATTTATTTAAGGCAACAAAAGCCTTCAGCTCCGGATATACCGTTATGAGCTGATCAAAATCATAGCGGTCATTATGTTTGTTTCGCGGATGCAGGCTTTTTGTCGTAGTATTGATTGTTGCTTTTTTCATTAAAATGGAATTGACTTCAAAAGTAGTATAAAATTAAAAATAAACCTTTTAAAAAAGGAAGGAGTTAAGAACACTAACGATATAAAACAAAAAACCCACTCTTTCGAATGGGTTTTATAATAAGTAAGATAAATATGTTTAACAAACGTTTATTTAACTCTATTTACAATAGCTGCAAAAGCTTCTGGATGATTCATTGCTAAATCGGCAAGAACTTTACGGTTCAATTCGATGTTGTTAGCTTTTACTTTACCCATGAATTGAGAATAACTCATTCCGTGTAAACGTGCACCAGCGTTAATACGCATAATCCATAATGCACGGAAATTTCTCTTTTTTTGCTTTCTGCCACGGTAAGCATATTGCATTGCTTTTTCTACCGCGTTTTTCGCTACTGTCCAAACGTTTTTACGTCTTCCAAAGAATCCTTTGGCTTGCTTCAATACTCTTTTTCTTCTAGCTCTTGAAGCAACTGAATTTACTGATCTTGGCATAATTTTAAATTGTTTTTGTAGCAGGCGACCTTTTCAGGTTCTTGTCGAAATAAATTTCGGGCACTACTCCAGGGTTATTAAATTGTTGTAACCGAAAGAACGATTAGATAATTCTTAATTGTTCTTTTACGCTCTTAATATCTGATTGGTGAACCAATGCAGAGTGCGTTAAAGCTAATTTACGCTTTTTCGATTTTTTAGTCAAAATGTGACTTTTAAAAGCGTGCTTTCTTTTGATTTTTCCAGAGCCAGTAACTTTAAAACGTTTCTTAGCACTAGATTTAGTTTTCATTTTAGGCATTTTCTTCCTAGGTATTAGATTTATCTTACTTACTATTTTTATTTGTCTTTACTTGTAAAAGTAAAAATCAATATCATATCAGGAGCATAATGCTCTTTGATTAATTGTCGGTTGTTCTGCTGCTTTACCCGAAGCTAAAGTTTTGGAACGGTTGCTCTAAAAAGATTATTGTTTTTTCTTCTTAGGAGCGATAAACATAATCATACGTTTACCTTCAAGAACCGGAAGTGCTTCTACTTTTCCATACTCTTCAAGATCCTGAGCTAATCTTAACAATAAGATTTGTCCTTGTTCTTTATAGATAATCGAACGACCTTTAAAGAATACGAAAGCTTTTAATTTAGAACCTTCTTTTAGGAACTTTTCAGCATTCTTCTTCTTGAATTCATAATCATGTTCATCAGTTTGAGGACCAAAGCGAATTTCTTTTACAACAATTTGCGTTGACTTAGCTTTAAGCATTTTGTCACGTTTCTTTTGCTCGTAAAGAAACTTTTTGTAATCCATTATTTTACAAACAGGAGGAGCGGCATTGGGAGAGATTTCTACCAAATCCAATTCTTGCTCTTCAGCCATTTGTAAAGCCTGAGAAGTTTTGTAAACTCCAGGCTCAATGTTTTCTCCTACAAGACGAACTTCAGGAACTCGAATGGCATTGTTTGTTCTATGCGCATCCTTTTTTTCTACTCTGGGTTGGTAACCCCTGTTGTTTTTAATTGCTATGGCTCTAAAAATTTAAGTTAAACTTAGAATGATTTTAATGTCTTATTGATTTCTTCCTGTATTAAAGAAGCAAATTGATCGATAGTCATTGTTTGATTTGATTTTCCGGAATCACCGTGACGACGAACAGAAATCGTGCCGTTCTTTTCTTCTTCCTCACCAACAATCAACATAAACGGTAATTTCTGAACTTCAGCTTCTCTAATTTTCTTACCGATAGTTTCATTACGGTTATCAATTAGGGCGCGAATTTCGTGATTTTCTAGCAAATCTAAAACTTTTTTGGCATAATTTTCATATTTCTCGCTCAAAGACAGTATGATAGCTTGCTCCGGCATCAACCAAAGTGGGAAATTTCCTCCAGTATGTTCCAGTAATATGGCAATAAAACGTTCCATGGATCCGAAAGGAGCACGGTGAATCATTACCGGTCTATGTAATTCATTGTCAGAACCTTTATAAGTCAATTCAAAACGCTCCGGTAAATTGTAATCTACCTGAATTGTTCCCAATTGCCAGCTTCTTCCTAAAGCATCCTTCACCATGAAGTCTAATTTAGGACCGTAAAAAGCTGCTTCACCATACTCAACAACAGTGTTTAAGCCTTTTTCGGCTGCTGCATTGATAATAGCGCTTTCCGCTTTTTCCCAGTTTTCATCCGATCCGATGTATTTTTCCGGTTTTTCCGGGTCACGTAACGAAATCTGAGCGGTGAAATTTTCAAAACCTAACGATCCGAATACATATAATACAAGGTCAATTACGTTTTTAAATTCGGCATCCAGCTGATCCGGCGTACAGAAAATGTGTGCGTCATCCTGAGTAAATCCTCTCACACGGGTTAAACCGTGTAATTCACCACTTTGTTCGTAACGGTACACCGTTCCGAATTCAGCATAACGTTTCGGAAGATCTTTATAACTCCAGGGTTTTGCATTGTATATTTCGCAGTGGTGCGGGCAGTTCATTGGTTTCAATAAAAATTCCTCACCTTCTGCCGGTGTGTGAATCGGCTGGAAGCTGTCTGCTCCGTATTTTGCATAGTGGCCGGAAGTAACATAAAGTTCTTTCTGTCCGATATGCGGTGTTACTACCTGCTCGTATCCGGCTTTTTTCTGAGCCTTTTTAAGGAATTGCTCCAAACGGTCTCTTAAAGCAGCTCCTTTTGGTAACCATAAAGGCAAACCTTGTCCTACTTTTTGAGAGAAATGGAACAAATCAAGTTCTTTTCCTAATTTTCTATGGTCACGACGCTTGGCTTCTTCCAGTAATTCCAGGTAATCCGTCAGATCTTTCTGTTTCGGGAATGAAATTCCGTAAACACGGGTTAACTGCTTGTTTTTCTCATTACCTCTCCAGTAAGCTCCGGCTACAGATAAAATTTTCATGGCTTTGATGATTCCGGTATTCGGAATATGGCCACCACGGCATAAATCGGTAAAAGTAGCGTGATCACAGAAAGTTATCGTACCGTCCTCTAAATTTTCAATTAATTCTGTTTTATAAGGATTGTTTTCTTTTGCATAGAAAGCCAATGCCTCTGCTTTTGAAGCAGAACGCATTTTAAATTCGTGCTTTTCTTTTGCGATCGCCAGTACTTTATCTTCGATAGCTTTGAAATCGCTGTCGGTTACTTTGTGATCACCAAAATCAACATCATAATAAAATCCGTTATCAATAGCAGGACCAATTGTTAATTTAATGCCCGGATACATTTCCTGTAAAGCCTGCGCCATTACGTGGGAAGTAGAATGCCAGAAAGCTTTTTTACCTTCTTTGTCGTTCCATGTATATAAGATAAGAGAACCATCCGTGGTTAACTCGGTGGTGGTTTCAACTGTTGTACCATTAAAAGAAGCAGAAATAACATTTCTGGCTAATCCTTCACTAATGCTTTTGGCAACATCCATCGGAGTTGCACCTTGTGCAAACTCTTTAACCGAACCATCGGGTAATGTAATCTTTATCATATGTTAAATTTATAAAGCGCAAATATAACGGTTTAAAGAAATACATACAATATATATATAAGGTATAATTGTAAAAGAATTTAATAAATGTTTGTTTTACTATATATAGGTGTATTGTGGTGTGGTGATAAAGCCGGATTTGTGTTTTTCAATTGAATTTACTGAGATTGCAGTGTTTTTTAAAGGTGTGGGGTATGCGGATGAAAACCCCCTAAAAATAATTTGTTATATTAAGGATTAGTAATCAGTTTGTTAAGTTATTGTTTTGTAGAAAGGCAAAAAATAGTTTAGAAATAGTTTGGAGAAGAGTAAAAAGGTGCTACTTTTGCACCCGCAATCAAGGCGAAGTTCATTAGATATTGAGGTTGAATCGGAGTGAAAAAGGGATTAAAAAATTTTTCAAAAAAGATTTGGCTAAATGGAATAAAGGTTTTACCTTTGCAGCCCGCAAAAACGGGAAGTTCATTGAGAGATTGCGTAGGATTTTTGAGTTAAGAAGCTTTTGAGAAGCTTGAAAAAAAAACTAAAAAAAATCTTGCGAGATTAAAAAAGGATTTCTACTTTTGCATCCGCTAACTGAAAGGCTAGCGGCTCAGAGCTTAGGCTTTGAGGGGAATAAAAAAGAAGACACGTTCATAGACATATTGGATTGACAGCATATAAAGAGAGAGTAAGATTTTTCGAGTAGAAGAATAAGCTAGATAATTTATCGACAATATTAAAAATATACGATGAAGAGTTTGATCCTGGCTCAGGATGAACGCTAGCGGCAGGCCTAACACATGCAAGTCGAGGGGTAGAGGAAGCTTGCTTCCTTGAGACCGGCGCACGGGTGCGTAACGCGTATGCAATCTACCTTGTACAGAGGGATAGCCCAGAGAAATTTGGATTAATACCTCATAGTGTTATCGAATCGCATGGTTTGATAACTAAAGTTCCAACGGTACAAGATGAGCATGCGTCCCATTAGCTAGTTGGTGTGGTAACGGCATACCAAGGCAATGATGGGTAGGGGTCCTGAGAGGGAGATCCCCCACACTGGTACTGAGACACGGACCAGACTCCTACGGGAGGCAGCAGTGAGGAATATTGGACAATGGGCGCAAGCCTGATCCAGCCATGCCGCGTGCAGGATGACGGTCCTATGGATTGTAAACTGCTTTTATACAGGAAGAAACCCTACCACGTGTGGTAGATTGACGGTACTGTAGGAATAAGGATCGGCTAACTCCGTGCCAGCAGCCGCGGTAATACGGAGGATCCAAGCGTTATCCGGAATCATTGGGTTTAAAGGGTCCGTAGGCGGTTTAATAAGTCAGTGGTGAAAGCCCATCGCTTAACGATGGAACGGCCATTGATACTGTTAGACTTGAATTATTAGGAAGTAACTAGAATATGTAGTGTAGCGGTGAAATGCTTAGATATTACATGGAATACCAATTGCGAAGGCAGGTTACTACTAATATATTGACGCTGATGGACGAAAGCGTGGGGAGCGAACAGGATTAGATACCCTGGTAGTCCACGCCGTAAACGATGGATACTAGCTGTTGGGCGCAAGCTCAGTGGCTAAGCGAAAGTGATAAGTATCCCACCTGGGGAGTACGTTCGCAAGAATGAAACTCAAAGGAATTGACGGGGGCCCGCACAAGCGGTGGAGCATGTGGTTTAATTCGATGATACGCGAGGAACCTTACCAGGGCTTAAATGTAGAGTGACAGGACTGGAAACAGTTTTTTCTTCGGACACTTTACAAGGTGCTGCATGGTTGTCGTCAGCTCGTGCCGTGAGGTGTCAGGTTAAGTCCTATAACGAGCGCAACCCCTGTTGTTAGTTGCCAGCGAGTCATGTCGGGAACTCTAACGAGACTGCCGGTGCAAACCGTGAGGAAGGTGGGGATGACGTCAAATCATCACGGCCCTTACGTCCTGGGCTACACACGTGCTACAATGGCCGGTACAGAGAGCAGCCACTTAGCGATAAGGAGCGAATCTATAAAACCGGTCACAGTTCGGATCGGAGTCTGCAACTCGACTCCGTGAAGCTGGAATCGCTAGTAATCGGATATCAGCCATGATCCGGTGAATACGTTCCCGGGCCTTGTACACACCGCCCGTCAAGCCATGGAAGCTGGGGGTACCTGAAGTCGGTGACCGCAAGGAGCTGCCTAGGGTAAAACTGGTAACTGGGGCTAAGTCGTAACAAGGTAGCCGTACCGGAAGGTGCGGCTGGAACACCTCCTTTCTAGAGAATGATAAATATTTAGTTTATCGAAAGGGAAATATTACTCTCGCTGTTAGTTCAAATAATACACTTAAGAAAGAAACAGAGTCTCGTAGCTCAGCTGGTTAGAGTACTACACTGATAATGTAGGGGTCGGCAGTTCGAGTCTGCCCGGGACTACTATTTTAGACTTAAGAGAAGGAAATTCTGGAAGTTGGGATTCACAATTTAATTCTGAATTCGAAATTCGGGACAAATTGGGGGATTAGCTCAGCTGGCTAGAGCGCCTGCCTTGCACGCAGGAGGTCATCGGTTCGACTCCGATATTCTCCACGATTCCGAGAGGAAAAACCGTTCATTGACATATTGAGATAAGAAAATATTTAAAAAATAGAAAGCACAGTAATTTTGGGTTCTGCTAGCAATAGTAGAATTTAAGATAAAAGTACAATAAGCAAAATAAGGGCGTATGGGGGATGCCTAGGCTCTCAGAGGCGATGAAGGACGTGATAAGCTGCGAAAAGCTGCGGGGATTGGCACATACGAGGTGATCCGCAGATATCCGAATGGGGCAACCCACTATGTTGAAGACATAGTACACCGATAGGTGAGTGAACCCGCTGAACTGAAACATCTAAGTAGGCGGAGGAGAAGAAAACAAAAGTGATTCCGTAAGTAGTGGCGAGCGAACGCGGATTAGCCCAAACCAATGTTGTTACGGCAATATTGGGGTTGTAGGACCACGACATTTCTTGCGGATTGAATTAGAATAACCTGGAAAGGTTAACCAAAGAGGGTGATAGTCCCGTATAAGTAAGAGAAGATAAGGATAGTGGTATCCTGAGTAGGGCGGGGCACGTGAAACCCTGTCTGAATTTGGCGGGACCATCCGCTAAGGCTAAATACTCCTGAGAGACCGATAGTGAACCAGTACCGTGAGGGAAAGGTGAAAAGAACCGTGAATAACGGAGTGAAAAAGATCCTGAAACCATACGCTTACAAGCGGTCGGAGCCCTTTCGTGGGGTGACGGCGTGCCTTTTGCATAATGAGCCTACGAGTTACCGTTGCTGGCAAGGATAAGCACTTCAGGTGTGGATCCGTAGCGAAAGCGAGTCTGAATAGGGCGCCATAGTCAGTAGTGGTAGACGCGAAACCGTGTGATCTACCCATGGGCAGGATGAAGCTGTGGTAACACACAGTGGAGGTCCGAACCGGTTGACGTTGAAAAGTCTTCGGATGACCTGTGGGTAGGGGTGAAAGGCCAATCAAACTCGGAAATAGCTCGTACTCCCCGAAATGCATTTAGGTGCAGCGCTGGCTTAAGTTATATAGAGGTAGAGCTACTGATTGGATGCGGGGGCTTCACCGCCTACCAATTCCTGACAAACTCCGAATGCTATATAATGTTTACCAGCAGTGAGGGCATGGGTGCTAAGGTCCATGTCCGAGAGGGAAAGAACCCAGACCATCAGCTAAGGTCCCCAAATGTATGCTAAGTTGAAAAAACGAGGTTTGTCTGCCCAGACAGCTAGGATGTTGGCTTGGAAGCAGCCATTCATTTAAAGAGTGCGTAACAGCTCACTAGTCGAGCGGACGAGCATGGATAATAATCGGGCATAAGTATACTACCGAAGCTATGGATTTGCGATTTATTCGCAAGTGGTAGGGGAGCATTCTAACAGGGTTGAAGGTGATATGTGAGTATTGCTGGACTGGTTAGAAAAGAAAATGTAGGCATAAGTAACGATAATGCGGGCGAGAAACCCGCACACCGAAAGACTAAGGTTTCCTCAGCTATGCTAATCAGCTGAGGGTTAGTCGGGTCCTAAGGCGAACCCGAAAGGGACAGTCGATGGCCAACGGGTTAATATTCCCGTACTACTTATAATTGTGATGGAGTGACGGAGTGATGAAAGTACCGCGAACTGACGGAATAGTTCGTTAAAGCACTTAGCTATAGGCCCTGTAGGCAAATCCGCAGGGACTGGTGAAATGCGATAGTACTCGGAGTCTTCGGACAAAGAGATAGTGTACCTAAGGGCTTCCAAGAAAACCTTCTAAACTTAGATTATAAGTACCCGTACCGTAAACCGACACAGGTAGTCGAGGAGAGAATCCTAAGGTGCTCGAGAGATTCATGGCTAAGGAATTAGGCAAAATAGACCTGTAACTTCGGGAGAAAGGTCGCCAGCAGCAATGCTGGCCGCAGTGAAAAGGTCCAGGCGACTGTTTATCAAAAACACAGGGCTCTGCAAAATCGTAAGATGAAGTATAGGGCCTGACACCTGCCCGGTGCTGGAAGGTTAAGAGGAGATGTTATCTTCGGAGAAGCATTGAATTGAAGCCCCAGTAAACGGCGGCCGTAACTATAACGGTCCTAAGGTAGCGAAATTCCTTGTCGGGTAAGTTCCGACCTGCACGAATGGTGTAACGATCTGGACACTGTCTCAGCCATGAGCTCGGTGAAATTGTAGTATCGGTGAAGATGCCGATTACCCGCAGTGGGACGAAAAGACCCTGTGCACCTTTACTATAGCTTAGTATTGCCCTTGGATAAGTGATGTGTAGGATAGGTGGGAGACTATGAAGCGGCTTCGCTAGGAGTTGTGGAGTCATTGTTGAAATACCACCCTTTGCTTATCTGAGGCCTAACCCCGCGTTGCGGGGGACATTGCTTGGTGGGTAGTTTGACTGGGGTGGTCGCCTCCAAAAGAGTAACGGAGGCTTCTAAAGGTTCCCTCAGCACGCTTGGTAACCGTGCGTAGAGTGCAATGGCATAAGGGAGCTTGACTGAGAGACATACAGGTCGATCAGGTACGAAAGTAGAGCATAGTGATCCGGTGGTTCCGCATGGAAGGGCCATCGCTCAAAGGATAAAAGGTACGCCGGGGATAACAGGCTGATCTCCCCCAAGAGCTCATATCGACGGGGGGGTTTGGCACCTCGATGTCGGCTCGTCACATCCTGGGGCTGGAGAAGGTCCCAAGGGTTGGGCTGTTCGCCCATTAAAGTGGCACGCGAGCTGGGTTCAGAACGTCGTGAGACAGTTCGGTCTCTATCTACTGTGGGCGTTAGAAATTTGAGTGGATCTGACTCTAGTACGAGAGGACCGAGTTGGACAAACCTCTGGTGTATCTGTTGTTCCGCCAGGAGCACCGCAGAGTAGCTACGTTTGGAAGGGATAAGCGCTGAAAGCATATAAGCGCGAAACCCACCACAAGATGAGATTTCTTTTAAGGGTCGTGGAAGATGACCACGTTGATAGGCTATAGATGTAAAGGCAGTAATGTCATAGTCGAGTAGTACTAATAACCCGTAAGCTTATGTACGCGGTTCCCCCGCTTCGGTGGGGGAAGCAACTTTCTTTTAAGATTAAATAATTTTTATCTCAGTATGTTAAGATATTGTTCATTCGAATTTGGTTTAAAAAATCAAACTCAATGAAACCTTGCTCAAAGCAATGGTACCTATTAAGGTGGTTATTGCGGCGGGGCTCACCTCTTCCCATTCCGAACAGAGAAGTTAAGCCCGCCTGCGCAGATGGTACTGCAATCCTGTGGGAGAGTATGTCGCCGCCTTTCTTTTGAAAACCCTATCCAAACGGATAGGGTTTTTTGTTTTTAGGAAGTAAGAAGTGAGAGAAAAGAAGTAAGATGAACCGGTTATATAACCTATAAATTGTCCTTTAATAAAAGATATTACGCTATTATAGGGCAAAAGGGATACTAATACTCCACAAAAAAAGCCCTTCTACTGAAGAGCTTTACAATTTTTAATGCCTATAATTACCCGTGAATGGTTTCCTGTTTGCCGTATTTGGTGATGATAGAAGTTTCAAATTCAATCCATTCCTGCCATCTTTTGTCTACATCCACTTTTTCCGTATACTTTCTGGCAAAACCTAAAAATGTAGTGTAATGTCCGGCTTCACTGATCATCAGATCCCTGTAAAATGTTGCTAATTTCTGGTCTTTAATATTTTGCGACAACACTTTAAAACGTTCGCAGCTTCTCGCTTCAATCATAGCCGAGAACAATAAACGGTCAATTAATGAATCGTTACGGCTGCCGTCTTTCTTTAAGAACTTGTATAGTTCATTTACATAATCGTCTTTGCGCTCTCTTCCTAAAGTCAGGCCTTTTTCCTTAATCAGTTCGTGTACCAATTCGAAATGTTCGATTTCTTCCTTTGCAATTTTAAGCATTTCGGTTACCAATTCCTCTTTTTCAGAATTGTTGGTAATGATAGAAATCGCATTGGAGGCAGCTTTCTGCTCACACCAGGCATGGTCGGTCAGGATCTCCTGAATATTGGATTCCACTATATTTACCCATCGTGGGTCTGTTTTTAATTTTAAACCTAACATTGTACTGAATTTTAGATGTAAAAATACAATTTTACTGCGAGAGTCTAAAATGATGTTTCCTTTCAAGTTGCTTATATTTGCATCTTATTGAATGCAAATGGGAAAACCTTTAGTGCTGATTATTGGCTATGTATGGCCGGAACCGAATTCTTCTGCAGCCGGCAGCAGAATGTTACAGCTGATTGAATTTTTTAAAGCCGAAAATTATACCGTTGAATTTGCCAGCCCGGCAGCCTATAGTCCTTTTGCTGTTGATTTAAAAGCAATAGGAGTAAAGCAGACGGCTATAACGTTAAATTGCTCCAGTTTTGATGATTATATCCGGGAATTGAACCCTGCCATTGTTTTGTTTGACCGTTTTATGATGGAAGAACAGTTTGGGTGGCGTGTGGCGAAACATTGCCCCGATGCCTTGCGATTGCTGGATACGGAAGATTTACACTGTTTGCGGGAAGCCAGAAGAATTGCCTATAAGCATCAGACTACTGTTGACGCCGGATTATTGCAGTCGGATCTTGCAAAACGGGAAGTTGCCAGTATTTTTCGCTGTGATCTGACCTTTATGATCTCGGAGTATGAGATGGAATTGCTAACAGGGACTTTTAAAGTCGATCAGACATTATTGTTCTATTTACCCTTATTAGTCACTCAAACGGAACTTACAGCTTTGCCGCAGCGGGAGCCTTTTGCGTCCCGGAAAGACTTTGTTTTTATCGGCAACTTTCTGCACGAACCAAACTGGAACTGCGTACAGGTTTTAAAGAAAGAAATCTGGCCCGAACTGCGAAAACAGTTACCGGAAGCCGCATTATATATTTACGGAGCTTATCCGTCACAGAAAGTACTGGATTTTAATAATCCCAAAGAACGTTTTTTTGTAAAAGGCAGAGCAGAGAATTCTTTTGAAGTAATTGAAAAGGCAAGGGTTTTACTGGCACCGATCCGTTTTGGCGCCGGAATCAAAGGGAAATTGCTGGATGCTATGGTGTGCGGAACACCATCTGTTACAACAACTACAGGAGCCGAATCGATGTCCGGAGATTTAGAGTGGAACGGTTTTATAGAAGATAATAACAGCCGTTTTATTGCGCAGGCAGCTGCCTTGTATGCCAATGAGCAGTTATGGCAGGAAAAGCAAAATAACGGACTGCTACTGTTGCAGGAAAGATACCGGGATGTTTTGTACTGGGGGAGCTTAAAAATCAGGATAACGGATTTGTTGCAGCATGTAAACGAACACCGTCTTGGAAACTTTATCGGTGCCATGTTACAGCATCATTCTTTACAGAGTACGCATTATATGTCGAAATGGATAGCGGAAAAGAATAAAGACAAGAGCCATTCTTCCGAATAGCTCTTTCTGTTAGGTATTGGTTTCCAAATCTTTAATATAGTCTTCATATTCATAGAAAAAGCGCTCAAAGGCGTCCATATTCTCATAAAAGAAGTCAAAGATTTCCGGCCATGTTGTTTTGTTAAACAGGCTGATTCCTGTTTTTTCCACCCATATTTTACTGATTACTTTTCCGGTATCCAGATGGAAATTGCGTTCCAATATGGCTTCCGGCAGAAAGTCTTCTAATAAAATGGTTTTCAGGGATTCTATCTTTTCAAAATAAATTTTTCTTTTCTCTTCATCTTTGGGTTCTATGTCTAATAGTACCTGAATCTTTTTGTTGTCCACATAAAATTTAAAAGAAAAATCTTTGATTTTAGTGTCATACAACAACCATTTTCGAGGATAAACACTCGCGAATTCCGTCCAAAATTCCTTCTTAATTTTCTGTGCTTCTTCCTTACTGAACATTTTTTTATTTGAATATTTGTATTAATAAAAGTTTGCCAAGATATTTTTTTGAGGTAACTTTATGATTGTGTTTTTAAAGAAAACTCAAAAAAAAGATGGACTTTCAAGATTTTTTAAAATATATTCCAAAAATAGAAAAAGAAAAACTTCTGGCGTCGGATGCACATATAAAAATGGCACCCCTGGAACGTATTTCTACTCTGAAAGAGGCAAATTACGTTGATAAAAATCCGAGAAGGGCCGCCGTGATGATGTTGTTTTATCCTAAAAACAACAAAACACACCTGGTTTTGATCGTTAGAAACACTTATCCCGGAGTTCATTCTTCACAAATAGCATTTCCGGGCGGAAAAGTGGAACCGGAGGATAAAAATTTAATCCAGACGGCACTACGGGAAACCCACGAAGAAGTCGGTATTGCGCCGCAGAAAATCAAAGTAATAAAGCCTTTTAGCGAAATTTATATCCCACCCAGTAATTTTCTGGTATCGCCGTTTATGGGAATTTCACAGGAAGAATTGTCTTTTGTGCCACAGCTGGAAGAAGTCGCCCAGATTATCGAACTGCCTTTGGCCATGTTCCTTGATGATAACATTATCATCGAGGTAATGATGACCACTTCCTATGCCCAAAACATAAAAGTACCTGCTTTTCAAATCGAAGATCATATCGTCTGGGGTGCCACAGCAATGATGATGAGTGAGCTCAAAGAAACTGTTAAGAATGTAATCTAATCGATTTGTTTTCTGTAAATTTGCAGCTCTTTTTTGAAAACTAAACAGTAAAAAAATGGGATTGTTTAAAAGAAATCCTTTCGGTCATATACTTTTTATTAAAAAATGGCTGATTCGTGTTTTTGGGGCTTTAACCCATAGGCGTTATCGCGGGTTTAATGAACTTCAGATTGACGGATCGGAAATTATCAGGGCATTACCGGATAAGAATGTACTTTTTATCTCCAATCATCAGACGTATTTTGCGGATGTGGTAGCGATGTTTCATGTTTTCAATGCCAGTTTAAAAGGCAGGGAAGACAGTATTAAAAATATCGGATACCTGTGGGAGCCCAAACTTAATATTTATTATGTAGCGGCAAAAGAGACCATGCAGGCCGGATTACTGCCAAGGATTTTATCCTATGTGGGAGCAATTACTGTAGAAAGAACCTGGCGTTCTAAAGGTAAAGATGTAGCCGAATCGGAAAAAAAGGATGTCAACCCGAATGATACCGAAAATATTAAGATCGCTTTGGCCGATGGATGGGTAATTACCTTTCCGCAGGGAACAACAAAGTCGTTTAAACCGGTTAGAAAAGGAACAGCACACATTATCAAACAGCATAAACCGGTAGTGGTACCTATCGTTATTGACGGTTTCAGACGTTCTTTTGATAAAAAAGGACTGCGGTTAAAAAAGAAAGGCATTCTGCAATCGTTTATCATCAAGGAACCGTTGGATATTGATTATGAAAACGATACTATAGACGAAATTGTCGCAAAAGTGGAATATGCTATTGAACAGCATCCTTCCTTTTTAAAAGTTATTCCGGTGGAAGAAATTGAAGCCCAGGAAGAACTGAACAAACAAAGACAGTGGGATTATTAAGATATAAAAAAAAGCGGCTTACGATGGTAAGCCGCTTTTTTTATAGGTCTATTTTTTTCAGTTCTTCATAATTTTTATACAGTCTTCGGAGTAAAAATCCGTAAAGTAAGCGGTAGAACAACCAGAACAATCCAAAGAGAATGGCAAAGAATATAATGGTAGATCCGATGATTAAAACCCAGAACATAAAACTCTGATCGCTTCCGGAAACCTTATATATCCGGGTAAACTTCTCATCATACATAAAAGACGCAATCATTATCGTGATAAAGATAGTGCCGATCATCGCCAGGTTGTACCAGATATAATACTGTACGGTTTTGCGGGTTTTCAGGATGCTTTTCATTAACGATTTTACATTGTCTGTTGTATTGATGCGTTTAAAATTTATATAGAATAAAAAGATAAACGAAAGAATTACCACATGATTGATAACGGTAAAAATGCTGATTAACGTAGCGATATGATACGACTCTAAAGTCTTCAGATAATTTTCGTCTGCGGTAAAGAAACTGATTACACTCCAGAACAATATCTCCAATATACTGATAATAAAAATCCATTTCACGATGGAAGAAGACTTCTTATGCAGCATGGCATAGATCTCCTTCTCCGTAATTTTCGGAAAAGCATTTTCATTCTTTTTCCAGTCTTTTTTTAATAAATCTAACTCTTCCATATAGTCATCCTCTCCTTATGGATTTACAATTTTTTTTAATTTTCCTTTAATACGGTTCATCTTTACCCGGGCATTTACTTCGCTGATTCCCAGGGTTTCGGCAATCTCCGTATAATCCTTGTCTTCCAGATACATAAAGACTAAGGCTTTTTCAATATCATTTAATTGATGTACCGCTTTATACAATAATTTAATCTGCTCTTCTTCCTCAAAATTGTAATCCTCGTGATTAAATCGGTGTATTTTATTGTCAAATTCGATAGTATTAACCGTTTTTGTCTTTTTTCGGTATAATGTAATCGCTGTATTCAAAGCGACCCGGTAGGCCCATGTAGTAAATTTTGCTTCTCCGCGAAATTGCGGGAAAGCTTTCCATAACTGAATCGTGATTTCCTGAAACAAATCTTTGTGCGAATCCTCATCAGAAGTATACAGCCGACAAATCTTGTGTATAATATTCTGATGTTCTTCCAATTGGGAAACAAAAGATTGCTCTAAACTCGAATTCATATTGGAATTAGTGTGGTTTTTAAACGAATTGTTACAGGTGTTCCTCTTTTTTATTTTTAAAGATACGAATCAAATTTTTCAGGAATGCTGTGCTGTGTAAAAAATACCGGTATTACTGTTTTGGTTTTGATGTGCTTACGAGCATTTGATTTTCATAAAACCATTGTAACGTTCCGTCCGGTTGTGAAAATGAGTTTCGTTATCGGCAGGAAATAAATGCTGTTGCAGGAACATTTCGGTATGTTTTTAAGGAGAAAAGGAAAGTGCTTAAAGCGAATAAAAACCGCAGGAGTGATGATTAAAGTTTGTAACTTTACGTGTTAAATATGAAAAAAAGAAAATGAATATTCCCCGTTCAAGTTTTCCCAGAATCGTTATTATAGGAGGTGGATTTGCAGGAATTGCATTAGCAAAAAAACTCAGAAACAAAAATGTTCAGGTTGTCCTTTTGGACAAACACAACTATCATACTTTTCAACCGTTGCTGTACCAGGTTGCTACCGGTGGCCTTGAAGCCGGTTCGATAGCCTATCCTATCCGGAAAGTGGTTCAGGAATATGAGAATTTCTATTTCAGGCTGGCGCAGGTAAAAGAGATCGATACGGAACATAAAAAGGTTATTGCCGATATAGGCGATTTATACTACGATTACCTGGTGATTGCCACCGGGTCCAAAACCAATTATTTCGGGAATAAGGAGATTGAGAAAAACAGTATGGCGATGAAAACCATTCCGCAGTCTCTGAATATCCGCAGTCTGATACTGGAAAATTTCGAACAGGCATTACTGACCAATGATATTAACGAGCGTTTGAGCCTGATGAACTTTGTAATTGTTGGCGGCGGACCAACCGGAGTAGAACTTGCCGGTGCTTTAGCCGAGATGAAGAAAGCCATTTTGCCAAAAGATTACCCGGATCTGGATGTGCGGAAAATGGAAATCAACCTGATCCAGGGATCGAACAAGATTCTGGATGCGATGTCTGCCAAAGCTTCTCAGAAAGCAGAAGACTTTTTAAGAGGACTGGGCGTGAGTATCTGGAAAAATGTAAAGGTGACCAATTATGACGGTAAAACAGTGACAACCAGTTCCGATTTGATTTTTGAATCGGCTACAGTGATCTGGACAGCCGGTGTTAAAGGCGCAGCGATAAAAGGTTTACATGCCGAATCGCTGGTGGACAGGATAGAAAGGATCAAAGTGGATGAATTCAACCAGGTTCACGGATATGAAGATATTTTTGCAATAGGGGATATTGCGATGGTGGAAACCGAAAAATACCCGATGGGACACCCGATGATGGCTCAGCCGGCTTTGCAGCAGGGAGCGCTTTTAGCGGATAACCTTATCAAAAAGATACAGAACCAGCAAAGAAAACCATTTTTGTACCACGATAAAGGTGCGATGGCGACCATCGGCAGGAATAAAGCGGTTGTCGATTTGCCGAAATGGCATTTTAACGGGGTTTTTGCCTGGTTTGTATGGATGTTTGTTCATTTGTTCTCTTTAATCGGATTTAAGAACAAAGCGGTTGTTTTTATGAACTGGGTATACAATTATATCCGTTTCGACAGGGAAGGACGTTTGATTATCCGGCCTTATAAAAAGAAAAGCTCCCAGAGTTTTATTCCGGATGAAATGTAAAATAAAAAAGAGCCGTTTTAAAACGGCTCTTTATCGTTATAATGCTCTCTTTTCGTAATAATTAACCAGCAGATCCACAAATTTACTGTAGCTTTCCATGCCGTCTTTTTGCTGATTCAGTTTCAGGAAGTTGTCGTAGAACACTTTAAAAAGCGGTTCCATAATGTTCTGGTGGCTGTCCCAGAAAGCATCGGAATCTTTAAAGTTTTCCAGAACACCGGGACGAATCAACGGCAGAAGTTCTTTGGTCTTTCCTTCTTCTTTCATTTCAATATTGTGCAGGCAGTAGCGAAGCGCATACGTATAACCGGAGTAGTTGAAATAAATATCATCATTATAGATGGAAGCCATATAACCGATAAAATTGGCTTCACTTTCGGAAGCATAGCCAATCTGATGTGCCATTTCATGACAGGTAGTTGTGGCAAAATTGGTTTTCGGGATCAGGTCGTTCACCTGTGCTTCATTGGTAAACGGATTCAGGTAACCGCTAAAACCCATATAGGTGAGCGGTGTGCTGATCAATGACGCTTTAACGGATTTATGATCGTATGCGAAAAAGGGAAATGCTTCGCCAAGGTGATGATAGCCGTTCAGTGTTTTTTCAAAGAGTTGTTTTTGGGTATACGGAACGGAAACTTTCAGGCTGTCATTTTTTTCGATCTGCGCGTGAACGGCATTCACTTTGACAATCACCCGTTTGGTAAAATCCATCAGTTCTTCCAGTGAATAGTCCTTTTCTATGGCCAGTTTTTTATACAGCGGAACACGGTGGTAGTTCACGCCCCAAAGCAGGTTGAACAGAAAATAAAATACAGACACAAATCCGACCAGACTGAGCAGGTTGTCTTTCCAGGCGGTTTTCCAGGACTTGCGTTGTTTCCAAAGCCATTTTAGCAACAGCAGTATTACGATAAAATACAACAGGTCACCAATAGAAAAAGGAATTTTGCCAAAACTGATGCGCAATATCCGGGACAGGAAAGGGTAAAAGCCATTGCTGTAAAAACGTTCTACGAATTCAGGAAAAAAAGAAAGTACTTTTAAAAACAGGATTTGTACCCCTAAAAACAGGGGGAGTAACAGCTTTTTATTCATCAGCAAAATTTTTATAAATATAAAAAATGTTAATTTAAGATGCCGTTAATTTTCTTATAGTATATTTGCATTTAATTAGAATAGATAAAAATAACAAAGCAATTGTTCTGGTAATGAAAAAGTTAGAAGCGCCTCAAAAAACAATTTTTTTCTGTGATGGCAGCAAATGCAGCAAAGAGAATAAGCACAATCGCAAAGCCATTCGTTCCTTAGTAAAGGAAGCTGGCTTAAAAGATGAAGTGGCTTTGGTTAAAACCTATTGCACGGATAACTGTAAATGTGCCCCGGTAATTTCCGTTCAGCCGGAAAACCTTTGGTTTGGTGAAGTATCGGAAAAAAAAGCAGTTCAGATTTTTGAAGAACACATTGCCTTACCGGTTTTAAAAATTGCAAAATAACAGCCTTCCCCGCTGTTTTACTCCTCCAAATTAAATCTTCAAAATAAGTTGATTATCGTTTTCCTTGGCTGAAAATCTTTGTAACTTTGGGACTTTCGAATTCGAAAGAACAAACTATAAACTACAAACAGAAAAATAATGAGCCAGGAAGTAAGAAACCTTGAGCCTAAACAGCTTTGGAATAAGTTTGCCGATTTGAATGCTGTACCCCGTCCTTCAAAAAAAGAAGAGCGTGTGATTGCATTTATGATGGATTTCGGTAAAAAACTAGGACTTGAAACGATCAACGACGAAGTTGGTAACGTAATCATCAAAAAACCGGCAACTGCTGGTATGGAAAACAAAAAGACCATAGTAATGCAATCGCATCTGGATATGGTTCACCAAAAAAATAACGACACAAATTTTGATTTCGATACACAGGGAATTGAAATGTATGTTGACGGAGACTGGGTTCGCGCAAAAGGAACTACTCTTGGTGCCGATAACGGACTTGGTGTGGCTACAATCATGGCTATTCTGGAAAGTAACGATATTCCGCATCCGGCAATTGAAGCCTTATTCACGATTGATGAAGAAACGGGTATGACCGGTGCTATGGGATTAAAAGGCGGTTTGCTTGACGGTGAGATCCTTTTAAACCTGGATACGGAAGAAGATGATGAAATCGATATCGGATGTGCCGGTGGTGTAGATGTTACTGCTGTTCGTGAGTATGAAGAGGAAGAAACTCCTGCAGATTCTGTAGGTTATACCATTACGGTAAAAGGACTTAACGGAGGACATTCCGGTATGGATATCGACAAAGGATTAGGAAACGCGAACAAAATCATGAACCGTTTGTTATTTGACGGATTTGAAAACTTCGGTTTACAGGTTGCGGAGATCAACGGTGGTAGTTTGCGTAATGCTATCCCGAGAGAAAGTGTTGCAAAAGTGATTATTTCCCAGATTTATGATGAAGCTTTTGTGTTTGATATGCAGGAAGTGATCGGGGATATCAAAGCAGAATTCAAAACGACAGAACCGAATTTAACGATCGAAATCGTAAAATCGGATCTACCGGCTAAAGTAATGGACTTAGGTGTTCAGGAAGGTCTGGTACGTGCTTTATATACCGCTCATAACGGTGTGTACCGTATGAGTGCCGATATGGCTAATTTAGTGGAAACGTCAAACAATATCGCTCGTGTAATTGTTAAGGAAGGAAAAATCACCATCCAGTGTTTAACCCGTTCTTCTGTGGAAACGTCAAAATTCGATTTAGCAAATGCATTGCGTTCGGCTTTTGAATTGATTGGCTGTGAAGTTAATTTTGCAGGTTCTTACCCGGGATGGACACCAAACGTGAATTCTCCTATCCTGGATGTATTAACGGCCATTTACGAAAAACAAAACGGTTCCAAACCACATGTGGTAGCATGCCATGCCGGATTGGAATGTGGTATTCTGGGAACAAATTACCCGGATATGGATATGATTTCTTTCGGACCGACCATCAAAGGAGCGCATAGCCCGGATGAAAGAGCATCTATCGCTTCTGCACAGAAGTACTGGAAATTCGTATTGGAGATTTTACAAAATATCCCATCGAAAAACTAAAAGAGAAGCATTACTAATAAAAAGCCGGGAAAATTTTCCCGGCTTTTTCATTTTAAAACAGTTTTAGGGTATTGCCGGTCTTCTGAAATCATTTAAAAATACCTTCCCGGTTACACTGTTTTTTATCTGAAAAAAATCGTTACTTTTAACCAGAAAAAAATGTAAACCACGGAAAAACAAGGTTATGAAAGAGAATTTTAAATATTTCGTGAAACTTTCGTCCATCGGCGCGGCAAGTTTAATCAAGATAAATTTACTGGGAATATTTTCAACGGTAATTGTTGCTATAATTGGAGCTGTATTTTTGGTCAAAAACATAGATCCCGGACATTCCGCACACGTTAGCCCGATTCCGTTTCTGGCCTTACTTTTTGCAGCAAGACCTGTTGGCTCTATCCTGTGGTTAATCAGTACTTTCGGAAGTCCCTGGCTTTTCATTTTCTTTGGAAATAAATATACAATTAAGAAAGTAGCCAATAAGCTGATAACAGACAAATCCGAAAGTTTAATACATCCGCTTCTGGACAAAGTGCTGCAAAAATTTCATAAAAACCAACCACAAATCGTTCGAAGTGCCGGTGATTATTCAATGACTAAAATGCGGATTATCCACGAAATTAAAAATGACCAGAGCGAGAATAAATGGCTTCGGAAAATCTTAGTTTTTGCGATGAAAAAAGTTAATATGGATGATATCGATTTTAATCAGGAAAATTTGAACTTCTATGAAATAATCAAGGTAAAAACCATTCAAACTTTGGAAAGCATCACAAAACCAAGTCGGAATACCATTTGGATCCTTTTGACTATTCAATGGGCTATTGTGCTATTTATTGCCTTAACCAATCTTTAAGTTAATTTCAAACGACAGTACCGTTATATTTTTTAAAACGAAATGTCTTCAAACAATATTAAAAGCTCCGTTTCGGGGCTTTTTCTTTTTAAAAACAGCTTTATGATACTGTTATTTTTCCGGAATCATTTCGCTGTATCGTTATAAATTCCCTCCTGATTACACCCTTTTTTATCCAAAAAGAGGTACTTATATACGCAAATATACTCAACTCCTAATTTTTATGCCAATCCATAATTGTTATTTCAATAAAAATTACAAGATTCGCAGTTCCAAAACGTATCACTATGAAAATTAGCAAATTACACGCCTGCTTTCCGGTCCTAACTTTTATGCTGTTGGCTCTTTTTAGTTGTGAACTTGAAGAAGAGGTATTGCAAAAGAACAACTACCGGGAAAATATAAAAATCAGAAACAGCACTTTTGACGCGCTGCTGAACGAACAACATTTTGTTAACGCAATTTCGAAACTAAGCAAAAGTAAACCGGCACAATCCAAAACCGTTATGGAGGCAGAATATGGTTTTACCATCCTGCCGGACCAGGCAAAAGTATTGGAGCATAAAGGCAAAACCTCCTATACTTTTCAGATAAAAAGAGAAGTCCAAAATCCGGACTATTTTGAAAACCTTGTCATAGACACGGACAGTATCGGGCAAACGGATGCCTATCTCTTTAAATATTTGCCAACAGAGCCATTAGCGCCCAGTGAAGAACACGATTCATTCCATTTTAAAGGAGCTGTTCATATCACGCCCATTACCTATAATATTGCCATAGCGGAGAAAGAATTACACTGTGTTACGGCTACCGTGATGATGTGTGACCAGTCCTGGTCGGGTAGCGGCTCTACAACACCGCATGTGGCCACCCAATATTGTAACAACCCCAATCACTTAACGGAGGTAACCACCACCACCTGCGATATGACTGCCGGTGGCGGAAGTATGGGTGCCGGAGCCGGCGGATGGTTTGGTGCTAATCAGGGTAGTCAGGGCAGTGACCCCGGCGGCGGACATGCAGGAGCCGGAAATGGCAGCGGAACTGCTCCGGGTTCTAATACGAATCCTCCGGTACTTACCGCTCCGGTTTTTGATTTAGACCTGATCACTAAGTGTAAAACGATCAGCAAACAAATGGCCAAATTCCCGGGTTTAAAACAATCTTTAATCGATTTAGCGGCCACCACCTCAGATAGTCATGAAAACGGGATATTTATTGACAAATCAGCTACAGCGGAAACGCCCGATCCAGTTCAGACAGTACCGGTAGGAAGTGGCGGCACTATCGAAATCAATTTAAATCCGCCATCAAAATATACAATGATAGCACATACACATGATGCATCCGGGGCTGATGGGCAAGGAACTTATTCCATATTTTCTTTTGACGATATGGCAACAATAAGTAATTTAATCCAAAAAGGAAAAATTGATACCGGTGATTTTGTTTTTTATGTGGCTACGGCCGACGGCACACGATATGCGATGACGATAAACTGTGCCTCTTGTTTAGAAGCTTTCTGCTATCCTTGTGGTGAAAATTTGGCGATTGGTACAATTTTAAATATGACAAGATTAAAAAAAGTGGATGATTTAAGTGATGAATTTTATAACGGAGTTAACGGTATACACACAAACTCTGATCCAGAAGAGGATAAAAAAACTTTTTTAAGGTTTATATCAAAAGCGAATTTAGGTATATCTTTATTTGAAGTTGACGCTACTTTTACAAACTTTGAAAAGTTAGAGTATGACTCTAAAAAGTCAAATATTATTAAGATACCTTGTTTAAACTAAAATTACTTATACTATGAAAAAAATATTCTATATAATTTTATTAGGGCTTACTACCGTTTATTCTTATGGGCAACAAGAACGAATTGAGGAAATGAAAAATTTTCGCAATCAATATTTTAAGAGAAGTCCGATTCTTACCTATTATTTCAAAGATGTTAATAATTATTTCGCGCCATTTATCGGAACCTGGATTTATCAAAACGGGAACCAAACTTTTGTTATTAACTTCTGGAAGGAAACTAAAAATGCTTATCTCAATGAAACCCCAAAATATTATCTTGATGAATTGGGAGGGCATTATAAATTAGTTCAAAAT
The DNA here is from genome assembly GCF_013389455.1 of Flavobacterium inviolabile. NCBI lineage: Bacteria > Pseudomonadati > Bacteroidota > Flavobacteriia > Flavobacteriales > Flavobacteriaceae > Flavobacterium > Flavobacterium inviolabile. The sequence continues at coordinate 1,951,023 of NZ_CP058278.1, forward strand.
TACGGGCAGTCAAACGAACAGTTAATTTATACCTCACAGATAAACATTGGTAATTCCATTACGCCTTGGTCAACTATAGTTACTGCAAATCAGCCAATTGAACCATATAAGATGGGTGGTTTCGTTTATGATGTGACAGGAGTAGTGAATCCTGCTTATCCTTTGGGGGTAAGAGGAGAATTGGAGATGATAATTAATCCAGTTAATCCTAATACGGCGCAATGGAAAGTTAAATTACCGCCGGGTATACGTCTTTCTGACCAGCCAAGTACTTTTACAATACCCACTAACGTAACACTAACAAAAGTTAATCAGTAACATAAAAAAGCCGGGAAGTTTTACCGGGTTTTATATACTTTTTGGTACTACTATTTAGTGACGATATTGCTGCAATTTGTTTGTTACAGTTGACCTAATTGCTGTTAGGTATTGTGTGTTATATCACATAAACATATTTTCTAATTAGTGATTATATATCCGTTTAGTATGAGATAAGTTAATCCCGTTAAACACATAATATTATGAAAAAAATAGTATACCTGTTTTTATTAATGTTTATTACCACGTTTTCTTATTCGCAACAGGAAAAAATTGAGGAAATAAGACAATATTACAACCCCAATTTTAACACAAGTCCTTTTTATATTTATTACTATAAGGATATAAATAACTATTTTACCCCATTTATCGGAACCTGGATTTACCAAAACGGAAACCAAACTTTTGTTATGCTTTTTTGGAAGGAAACAAAAATTGGCTACCCAGATACAAATCCAAAGTACTATGTTGATGAGTTACGCGGACATTATAAATTAGTTCAAAATTACGGGCAGCCAAATGAACAGCTAATTTATACCTCTCAAAAAAATGTAGGAAATTCAATAACGCCGTGGCCAACAATTGTTATGTCCAACCAACCAACGGAACCATACAAAATGACTGGTACTATTTTTGACGTGGCTGGTGTCTTAAACCCATCATACCCGACAGGAGTTAGAGGAGAATTAGAAATGATAATCAATCCGGCTAATCCTAATACGGCGCAATGGGAGGTAACTTTACCTATGGGAATGCGTGGCTTAGACCAGCCAAGCACTTTTACAATACCCACTAATATAACACTGACAAAAGTTAATCAGTAACATAAAAAAGTCGGGAAGTTTTATCGGGTTTTATATACTTTTTGATACTACTATTCAATGAAGATATTGCTGCAATTTGTTTGTTACATCTGACCTAATTGCTATCAGGTTTTTGTGTTATATCACATAGACATATTTTTTAATTAGTGATTATATATCCGTTTAGTATGAGATAAGTTAATCCCGTTAAACACATATATTATGAAAAAAATAGTATACCTTTTTTTATTAATGTTTACAGTCTTTTTTTCTTATGCACAACAGGAAAAAATAGAAAATATCGGACAATATTTTGATTCAAACTTTAAGCCAAGTCCCTTTTTTACATACTACTATAAAGATATTGACAACAATTTCATCCCATTTATTGGAACCTGGATTAATCAAAACGGGAATCAAACCTTTATTTTAACTTTATGGAAAGTTGAAAAAATCCCGGGATATCCTAATAATCCACCTAAATATTATATTGACAAATTGAGAGGACATTATAAATTAGTTCAAAATTACGGGCAACCAAACGAACAGCTAATTTATACTTCTCAAATGAATATAGGAAATTCAACAATGCCTTTGGAAACTATTGTAATGGGAAATCAGCCAATTGAGCCATATAAGATGAGTGGTTTCGTTTATGATATTACTGGAGTAGTGAATCCTGCTTATCCTTTAGGTGTAAAAGGGCAGTTGAGTATGGAAATAAACCCAGTTAACCTGAACACAGCGCAATGGAAAGTAATATTACCTATGGGAATGCGTGGCTCAGACGAACCAAGCACTTTTACGATACCGACTAACGTAACACTAACAAAAGTTAATCAGTAACATAAAAAATCCGGGAAGTTTTATCGGGCTTTATATACTTTTTGGGACTACTATTCAATGACGATATTGCCGCAATTTGTTTGTTACAGTTGACCTAATTGCTGTTAGGTATTGTGTGTTATATCATATAGACATATTTTTAATTAGTGATTATATATCCGTTTAGTATGAGATAAGTTAATCCCGTTAAACTCATATATTATGAAAAAAATAGTATACCTTTTTTTATTAATGTTTACAGTCTTTTTTTCTTACGCACAGACAGAGAAAACAGTGGACATAAGACAATTTTACAACTCTAATTTAAAAAAGAGTTCTCTAATTATTTATTACTATAAGGATGTAAACAATTATTTTACTCCATTTATCGGAACCTGGATTTACCAAAACGGTAACCAAACTTTTGTTATAAGATTTTGGAAAGAAACGAAAGCCAGCTACATCAATGAAAATCCGAAGTTTTATATAGATGAATTATGCGGACACTATAAATTAGTTCAGAATTACGGGCAGCCAAATGAACAGGTTATTTATACATCTGAAAAAAACATAGGTAATTCAGTCACCCCATGGTCGACAATTATTATTGCGGGTAAAGCGTTAGAGAATTATAAGATGACAGGACAAGTATTTGATGTTGCCGGTGTCTTAAATCCTTCATACCCAACAGGAGTTAGAGGAGAATTAGAAATGATAATCAATCCGGCCAATCCTGATACAGCACAATGGGAGGTAACTTTACCTATGGGAATGCGTGGCTTAGGCCAGCCAAGCACTTTTACGATACCCACTAACATAACACTAACAAAAGTGAATTAAAATAACAATAAAAAAAGCTCGTTTTAAATATTAAAACAGGCTTTTTTTGTTGTTAATACATTCAGAAAATAACATAACTTTAATACGGATTTATCTTAAAAAGAAATACAGGCTAAAATGAAAAATGTTATATTCTCAGGAATGGCTGCCTTGCTGTTTTTGTCATGTCAGCACAAGATTGAAAATGTGGAAAAAGCGTTCTATTACTGGAAAAGTTATGATGGGTATTTTTCAGACAGGGAGGATTCGATTGTTAAAAAGCTACAGGTACAAAAATTATACGTCAAATTTTTTGAAGTTGACAATAGCAATGAAATGGGAAATTATCCGGTTTCAAAAACCAATCTGAATTTTTCAATGCCCAAAGGCAATCTGCATATTATTCCGACGGTTTACCTGAAAAACAAAGTTTTCAGTCAAAGCAGTAAGGGAAGTCTGGATACACTGGCAGACAATGTTCATTTCCTGATTGAGAAATATTGTAAGGAACGATTCGGGAAGCAGCCGGAAGTTAAGGAATACCAGATGGACTGTGACTGGACTTTAAAAACGAAGGACAATTATTTCTATTTTTTAAAGAAACTCAAATCCCTTTCCGGGAAACAGATCAGCTGTACGCTGCGCCTGTATCCGTATAAATACCCTGATAAAATGGGTGTGCCTCCGGTGGATAAAGTGACGTTAATGTGTTATAACCTGATTAATCCGCTGGAAAGCTCCCGTAAAAATTCGATACTGGACCTTGAGGAATTAAAAAGCTATTTGCCTGCTAAAAAGAAATATCCGCTGCATCTGGACGTTGCGTTACCGGTTTATTCCTGGCTGCAGGTATACCAGAACAATCAGTTTTCAAAAGTGGTTTATACCGATATTAAAGCGGTAAAGAAAATACTGAAACCTGTAAAACCGTTATGGTATGAAATTACGAAAGATACGGTTGTGGAAGATATGTATCTGCGGATGGGCGACCGGGTTAAACTGGAAGAACTTACTGCCGGAACGATCCGGCAGGCTATCCGGATTATCAAAAAGAATGTGGCCTTTGATAAGACTACCACAGTGACCCTTTTTCATTTAGACGAACAACAATTAAGCAATTGCAGCGATGAAGAACTTTCTGCTTTTTATTCTGATTTTAGTCAGTAAACCGCTTTTTGCCTGCGGGTTTTATCCTTACGGAGAAGAACTGCGCTTTTCATTCTTTAATCCGAATGTTTTCCGTTATTACGGCTATTCGGAATTTAATTATTCTTCGGATTCGTTTAAGCCAAAAGCGCTATATGAAGAGGAAGAAGCAGAATTATCGCCTAATGAGGTGTTGTGGTTGCGGTATTGCAACCATAAAGTTCCTGCTTCGGCTGTCTGGGAGGTTTTGTATGGAGATAAAACGATCGGGAATGATAATAAAATGCTGCAGTATTTGCACCGGCAGCAGGATTGGGAAGCAATCAATTACCTGAAATTTGCCAAGAGCTGTGAGTTTTTTAACACCTGGCTGGATGATCCCTGGGAACGCCGCTCGGGAGCAATATTGCCGGAACGGACCAAACAGATCGACAAAGCCATCCGGCTGTCTAAGCAGGTTGCGAATAATGAAATAAAACGCCGCTATACTTTTTTAGCCATTCGGCTGGCCTTTTACAATAAGGATTTTGCAACCATCCGGAAGTTGTATGATACCGTGTTTAAGAATCAGGGCAATCAGGATATTCTGAACTACTGGAGTTTGTATTTCAGAACTTTGGCTGAAACAGACAAGGCACTGGCTAATTTTTATGCCGCCAGGGTTTTTGAAAATGCCCCGGACAAACGTTTTATGATTGCCCAGCAATATAATAGAACTGTTCCTATTGATCAGGTTTTGAAATATGCTGCAACAAACCAGGAAAAAGCAAGTGTTTATTTTTTAGCCGGTATTTTAAAACACGACAGAGCTTTGGAAAATCTGGAAAAAACATACCGGTACAATCCCAGATCGGAAGCGATGAATTTTCTTTTATTGCGGGAAGTCAACAAAATTGAAGACTGGATTTTTACGCCTTATTATTCCTTGTTCAGTCCGTCCGTAACGTCATTTTGGGAAGAGAATTCCGTGAAAATTGTTTTAAAAAGGGTTGAAAACGACAGGGACTATGCCCGGAAAGTTTTGCGTTTTGTCAATACCGTGAATATAAACAAGGTTGAAGATGCCGTATTCTGGAAAACCACTAAGGCACATTTGCTTTTTATCACGAAAGACTATTCGGAAAGTTTGGTACTGATCGGGCAATTGGCTCAGGAAAATAAATCGAATGCAGCCCTGTTAAAACAGTTAACGCTGCTAAAGGCATTAAATCTCACCGCAAATCAGGCAAACGGGAAGGCTGTTATTCCGGAAGAAGTACAAACAATCATTCTTAAGAATAAAGACAACCAGAAATTTATTTTTGCTTTGGGCAGGGAGTTAGAATATAAAGGAAATACAACAGATGCCGCTTTGCTATATACCCGATTAGGGAATGGTGATCGTTACGGTTCGGAGGTGGTTTGGAAAACACAAAAGAACAAAGGGGATACCTATTTCGATTTTTATGACAATTATTTTGATTATGTGAATGTCATGTATACTCCGAAACAACTGGAAGAACTGATAGGCGATATACTGGCTAACCGAAATAAAAAGGACGTTTTCTCTGCCTGGAAATATAACGGATTGCAAAAGGAAATACCCCGCTTGTATGATTTGCTCGGTACAAAATACATCCGCCGGAATGAGTTGGCTGCTGCCCTGGCGGGTTTTAAAAAAGTAACGCAGGATTTTTGGGATAAAAAATATACAGCCTGGGAAAAAACAGCTAGTTATTGGGATTACAGCAATGTGTTTGACAAAAATCCATTTTATGAATTGAATTATACCCCGAAATTTATTGCGGTAAAAGATTCGATGCGACTCACCAAGACCAGTATAACCCGGCAGCTGATCAGGTATCTCAATAAAGCAGATAATCCGGCAGAGCAAAACCGGGACTATTATTATTTTCTGGCCGCCAATTGCTATTACAACATGACGCAATATGGGAATGCCTGGATGATGCGGCGTTATTCCTGGTCAAGCAGCGGCAATCACAGCATACTGGAAGATGAATCGGAATATTACGAATGCAATCTGGCTAAAAAATATTACAGGCTGGCACTGGAAAACGCTAAAACCCGGAAGTATAAAGCGTTGTGTCTGCGAATGATCGGGAGATGTGAAAAGAATAGATTGGCCTATCGTTATCCGGATCGTTATGGCTCGGACATAAAGGATTATGACAGCTATCTTCTGGGTAAGAACCGCTATTATTCCGATTTAAAGAATAATTACAGTGACGATTATACATCGTTAACCAGCGACTGTTCTTTCTTTGAGGATTATTTCAAAGCACGCCGCTAACAAAAAACGCGTCATTTATGACGCGTTTTTTGTGGTTATGATTTTTTCTTCATCGGATAACTTTCCTTGCTTTCTTTTCCGTTTTTCATTCCGGAAATTGCTGCGACCAGGCTATCGTTTGTAATCTTGTTATACGTGATCTTCTGCGGGAAATCATGTTTCGGGTTTTCAAAAACAAGAAGCTGATCCGTGCTGCTGGTCAATTTAAAAGTAACCGGCTTGCCGTCGTTTTGATTTTTAACGGTAGGGATATAAAACAAACTGTCCATTTTTTGTTCCAGTACAACACTTTCGGTATGAACGGTGTCTTTACCCGCCACAAAGTAGGTCTGTGCGGTTAGCGTACTGTCGTTTAGTCTGGTCCAGGTTTCGGTTAAAACACCTTCTTTGGAGGTATTGCCCCATTCGCCAACCAGCCAGGAAGCCTTGTCAATCAGGGCATAGGTTTTTGCTGCGGGTTCCGGGGCTGTGGTTTCCGTTTTTTCTTTTTTCTGGCAGGAAACCACCAGAGCCGTTATTGCGATTGCCGCCAGTGTGATACTTTTTTTAGCCATAATTATCGGGGTTTTTAGTTGTTGAGCATTGGTTTTAAATTAGGATTCCTGTTCCTTAAATCCAGTCCGCCTTCATAAACGGATTTCAGATTCACCAGATAAAAGGACCAGCCGCTGTGACAGCCCAAACGGATTTCTTTTTTGGAATGATCATCTGTTGGAATGTCTTTTTGAGTCAGCTCGACCAGTACATATTCTTTGTGGTCGGTAAGTTTGATCGCAACCTGGCACGATCCGGCAAAGGTAAACTGAAGGGCATCCCTGCCGTTGGCTTCGGTAAATGTTCCCATCTCCATGACATCATACAAATACCAGTTCCATTCATAGCGAAACCCTTTTTGAACCGGGATGTTTTTAGCGATGATATTTCCGTCGGGATCGAAATTATTGGCATTGCTCAGGAACCATTTTTCTATTTCGGAAGCCTGTGTCCAGGCAGCATAAAGTTTTGAAATAGTAGTGTTTATGGCAATCCTTATCGTGAATGTAGTCCAATCGAAATTTTCCATAACCGCTTGATTTTAATTTCAAATGTATAAAAAAAATCTACAGGGCTACTGTTAGAAACTAAACGGATTTTTTTGTAATTTTGCACTCCAATAAAGGAGAAACAAAGATGTTAGACAGACTTCAAATAGTAAAACAACGTTTTGATGAGATTTCGGACTTAATTATCCAGCCGGATGTTATTGCCGACCAGAAGCGTTATGTACAGTTAAATAAAGAATACAAGGATTTAAAAGCATTGGTTGAAAAACGTGATGAGTATGTAAATCTTGACGGGAATATTAAGGAAGCGAACGAAATAATTGCCGACGGTTCTGATGCGGAAATGGTAGAAATGGCCAAATTGCAATTGGATGAAGCAAAAGAACGCTTACCGGAACTTGAAGAAGAAATCAAGTTTTTGTTGATCCCGAAAGATCCGGAAGATGCTAAAAACGTAATGGTGGAGATCCGTGCCGGTACCGGAGGAGATGAAGCCAGTATTTTTGCCGGCGATTTATTCCGTATGTATACCAAATACTGTGAAGGTAAAGGATGGAGAACATCTGTAGTGGATATGAACGAAGGAACTTCGGGAGGATTCAAAGAGGTTATTTTTGAAGTAACCGGAGAAGATGTGTATGGTACTTTAAAATTTGAAGCAGGTGTTCACCGTGTACAGCGTGTTCCGCAAACGGAAACTCAGGGACGTGTTCACACTTCGGCAGCGACCGTTATGGTACTTCCGGAAGCAGAAGAATTTGATGTACAGATTGATATGAATGATGTGCGTATTGACTTTTTCTGTTCGTCAGGTCCTGGTGGTCAGTCGGTAAATACAACAAAATCGGCTGTACGTATGACACACATTCCAACCGGTTTGGTGGCACAGTGTCAGGATGAGAAATCGCAGCATAAAAATAAAGATAAAGCACTAACGGTATTGCGTTCCCGTTTATACGAAATGGAATTGGCAAAGAAACAGGAAGAAGATGCTAAAAAACGTAACTCACAGGTGAGCAGCGGTGACCGTTCTGCTAAAATCCGTACCTATAACTATCCGCAGGGACGTGTTACCGATCACAGAATCGGATTAACATTATACGATCTGGACGGGGTAATGAACGGAAGCATCCAGAAAGTAATCGACGAATTACAATTGGTAAGCAACACCGAGAAATTAAAAGAAAGCGAAGTATTTTAATTTTTTTAAATGCAATACTATCAAAAAATGTCACACGGAAGAACAATCTAAGTGTGGCATTTTTTTTAACCTTTTGGCAGCTTTCTGAAACTTTCCGAAATTTGCCAGTAATCATAAACAACACACTACTTTGACAACACAACAACTAATTCAGCAGATTCAACAAAAAAAATCATTCCTGTGCGTGGGCCTGGATGTCGACTTGAATAAAATTCCAAAGCACCTTTTAGCGATGGAAGATCCTATTTTCGAATTCAATAAAGCAATCATCGATGCCACACACGATCTTACCGTTTCCTACAAACCGAATACAGCTTTTTATGAAGCTTACGGAATTAAAGGCTGGCAGTCACTGGAAAAAACAATCCGTTATATTAACGAAAAGTATCCGGACATCTTTACAATAGCCGATGCTAAAAGAGGAGATATCGGTAACACGTCGTCTATGTATGCAAAAGCTTTTTTTGAAGATCTGAATTTCGACAGTGTAACCGTGGCGCCATATATGGGGAAAGACAGTGTGGAACCGTTTTTAGCTTTTGAGAACAAACACACGATAATGCTGGCCTTAACGTCCAATGAAGGAGCCTTTGATTTCCAGACCCAAATGGTGGATGGCGCAGAGCTGTATAAAAAAGTAATTGCAACTTCCAAAGAATGGAAGAACAGCAGTAACCTGATGTATGTGGTTGGGGCAACCAAAGCAGAATATTTTACGGAGATCAGAAAGATCATCCCGGATAGTTTTTTATTAGTTCCCGGAGTTGGCGCACAGGGCGGCAGCCTTTCGGAAGTATGTAAATACGGTATGAACGACAATGTAGGCTTACTGATCAATTCGTCACGCGGTATTATTTATGCTTCAGACGGGGCCGATTTTGCCGAAAAAGCCAGAGCCGAAGCACTAAAAATGCAACAGGAAATGCAAGCCATCCTGGCTGCAAAATAAAATTACCTTATAAGGTTTCAACCCTGTATTTCATCTGTCGGATAAAACAGGGTTGAAGCAAATGGGGAAAACCGCAACCATTCCCGGTTCCTGATTTAAGACAACCATTTTTTGTTTTTAGCGGCCAATACCCATAAACACAAATAGTCCCGAAAACCAAAATAAAAGTTTTCCATTCAGGCTGATTTTTCATTACAACGATAGCGCTTTTTGTATTTTTGCACTATGAAAATGTTCACAGATCAATTAGGAACGCTGCATTCTTTTGAAACCACTCCCAAAAGAATAATCTCTCTGGTGCCTTCGCAAACAGAATTACTTTTCGAATTAGGGTTAGAGGAAAATATTGTCGGGATAACAAAATTCTGCATCCATCCGTACCATTTAAAAGCAACCAAAAAGATCATTGGCGGTACTAAAAAAGTACATGCCGAAAAGATCCGGTTACTCGAACCGGATATCATTATTGCCAATAAAGAAGAAAATACCCAGGAAATAGTGGAGGAGCTGTCTAAAATCTGCCCGGTTTGGGTGACCAATATTATTACGATTGAAGACAATTTAAAAATGATTTCCGACTTCGGACAATTGTTCAATAAACGTACCGATGCCCGGAAATGGATCGATAAAACCAATTATGCCTACGAAGATTTCAAACGGTTCATAGCAGACAAACCCGTCAAAAAAGCGGCCTATTTTATTTGGAGAGATCCGTATATGGCGGCCGGTTCCGATAATTTTATCAATGAATTATTAAAGCTGAATAACTTCCATAATATTTATGAAAGTAAAGGACGTTATCCGGAAGTCGAACTGAAAAAGATTCGTCTGGAAGGCGATCCGGATCTGGTTTTTCTTTCGTCGGAGCCGTATCCGTTTAAGGACGAGCACGCTTTTGAGATCGGCAGGTTTACCCATCATGCCAAAACCGTTTTTGTAGACGGTGAAATGTTTTCGTGGTATGGAAGCCGCCTCGTTAAAGCCTTCGAATATTTCAAACAACTGCACGGCAGGATAGCATAAAAAAAAGCTGTTTGAATTTCAAACAGCTTTTTTTTTACAGGCAATTATGATTATTGTCTTTTGAAAACATATTTTTTAGTTACGGTCACACCGTTAACAGTAGTAGTTTTTTCATAGTAAAACTTATTCCCGTTATCGGTAAAGATAATATTTTTAGTGTCTGTGATGTTGGTACTGGTCAGGTGGTAAGCGTTTTCTACATTTGCCCAGTAACCGATAACTGTTTCAGCCAGTACACAAGTTCCGCTTCCGTTACCGCCGTGATCGTCATCATCGTCGTCGTCACCGCCTCCGTTACCTGGATTTGGATTAACCGGTCCGTGATCGTCATCGTCATCATCGTCGTCTCCACCGCTGCCGCCGTGATCATCGTCATCATCATCGTCTCCGCCTTTTTGAGCCAATGAATCGTCAAATTTCATTTTTCCGGTATTGGAATACGCTTCGTGTGTGAATTGTTGTTCTCCGAAAATATAGGTTTCCTGCAGGTTACAGTTGTTTAAAACAACTAACTGATTGTTGCTGTATTCCTCAACAAGCTTCCAGGTCCCGATAATCGGATTGCTTTGCAACGCAACAGTATCTTCATCTTTGTTACAGCTAAAAAAAGTAATAGCCGTAATAATGGTTAACATTAAAAATAGTTTTTTCTTCATAAGAGATAACATTTAAATTAATTGATAAATTATTTGGTTAGTATTTATTGTACAAATTTGATCCCCAGTGAAAAGATATCGGCTTTTAAAGCATCGCTTCTTTCATACCGGTTGTAGCGGAAATCAATATTCTTTAATCCGAATTTCAGGACCCGGGCACGGGTCAGGATATCCGAATAGCTTAACCCGATTCCGTACTGATGGCTGTCAAATGACGACAGGTCATAGTCGGATGTATAATACTTCTGGAACGAATAATGCTTTTCAAACGGAGCGAAATAGCGAACCCCTTTTTGCGTATAAAAACGGTACATCGGCAGTATGGTGAAATATTCAGAAATGCGGTACGGAATTTCAATACTGGCAGTATGAGCCTCAAGTCCCCAATCGTCAGCATAGTAACGATAGTAACTTCTCACGACAAACTTCTCGTTGATATAATAATTCAAACGGGCGCCCACAGGAACCTTAAAACGGGTTTTCGGCAGTCGCTCCACATCATCCGCCAATCTGAAAACACCAACATTCCCCGGACTATCATAAATAGGGATATAACGCGGTTGTCCGATATAGTAATTCGCCTTATCGGCAAAATAAATACGGTGGTAAGGTGTAGAAAGTAAACCATCCTGATAAAGAAGATCCATGAATACGGACGCCTGCAGGTTCTTGGTCAGTACTTGCGAGAACCCTAAAGACATCGAATAGGAATTTCTTTTCTCGTTTGAAAAAGGATGGAAGGATTTCGGCAGGTAATTCGTTGTGGCCATACCGTATTCGTCCAGGATGTTTACTCCTTTAAAGTAGCCGCTATTCTGGAAATGCATCCCGTATAAAGAATACTCGTGCAGCTCTGTTGGATAAATAGCATACCATTTGTCAAAATAGGCACTGGCTTTCAGACTGATCTCCGAGTTTTTATCGTTAAAAAGCTTCGCAAGGCCTGCGCCAACGCCAAAGGACTGGTAGTCATATTCTTTAGAAACGCTGGCATTCGCATTCCAGATTGTATTACGGTTGTCGGAACTGTGACTGTAGCTCGCCGAAAGTGTTTTTAAAACATCCTTGCGCGAAGCACCGGTCGATTCTATCCACGGACTTCCGTATGGTGCCGGAACAGTTGTTGTTGTATTGTAGTAATCATCGTCTTTATTCGTATACGGCGTGTTGGAATTCATACTTCGTGAAGCGCCCGTATTGTTGTTATTGGTCGTGGTTGTAAAAGAACCGTCACTAACAAAAGGATTGATGTTGCTGGAAGAAGCAGAAGTATAGGCCGAAAAACCGGCATCGATGGTTAAAACACCATCATCACTCACCGGAATGGACAATACAATATTAGAAGTGTAATCTTTTAGTTCTTCACTACCAATACCGCCACCCACAGGGGAATGTTTTCCGTCCTGCTGGTAATAACTTCCTAAAAACTCGATTTCGGCTGTTTCTAAAACTCTTTTTTTATAAACAGCAGTGCTGTCTTTTTCCTGTGAATTTGCTGAGGTAAGATAAAAAAGGCTTGTAATAAATAGAATTTTTTTCATGGTTTAATTGCAGCCACAGCCTCCTCCTGTTTTTCCGCCATTGGCACCGGAAGCGCCTTCGCGATAAATTTGAAAATTAGTTTCATATCGTTCGGACGAACGGGCAGAAAGTTTCATATCGGGATCATTGATGTTTTGCTTTTCATATTCCTTAACGGTATTGCAGGAATAACAAACAAGACACAACAAGCAGAGTATTGTTAATTTCATTTACGTAATTTTTTTAATTTCTTAATATGGGCATTCCTGGAATAATAAACCTTTCCGGCATCGTCAACAATTACGGCACTTACCTGCGGAATCTGGTCGATCAGGTTCATTCCGGTTTCGCGGCCCAGTACCACTACGGAAGTTGAAAGACCGTTAGCCATTTCGGCACTTTTGGCAAATACCGTCACACTGGCAATTCCGGTAGCCGGGTAACCGGTTCTGGGATCGATAATGTGGGAATAGCGTTTGTTGTTGAGCATGACATATTTTTCATAATTGCCGGAAGTTACCACGGCACTGTTTGTTAAAGGAAAAACAGCAAAAACACGGTCTTTATTCATTGGATTGGTAATGCCAACGGTCCATTCTTTGCCATCCGGCTGTTTTCCCCAGGTATTCATATCGCCCGAAGCGTTAATAATACCGGCGACAACACCTTTAGCCATCATGAAATCCTTGGTTTTATCGGCTGCATAGCCTTTTCCGATAGAACCGAAACCGATTTTCATACCCGGAAGTTTTAAGAATATGGTACTCTTTTCCCTGTCCAGGATAATGTTTTGATAGCCGATCTTTTTTACCGATTCTTTAACGGCTTCCGGCGAAGGCAATTCGGTCATGCTGCCGTCGTATTTCCAGATCTTATCGGCAGCGGCAAAGCTGATGTCGAAAGCACCGTCCGTTAGTTTTGAAAAACCAATGGCCCTTTCGGTCAGATCAAACAGCTCTTTGTCTACCACTACGGGTTTGATTCCGGCATTCTGGTTGATTTGGGAAACCTGCGTATGCGGCATCCACTCGGAAATAAGATTTTCAATTCGCGTAATTTCAGCAACAGCGGTATCGATGTAGGCATCTGCCGTTGGAGCATCTTTGGCAACTATGGTAATGTCAAACCGGCTTCCCATTAGTTTTACAACTCTTTTCTGGGCAATCTGGGCAGAAAGGGTGGTGAGGCTGAAAAGACAAAAAAGAAGAATTAACCGTTTCATATTTTCTTTTCTAAAGTGTGTAATAATTTGATGTATTCTTCCGGATTAACGTTTTTGTAACCGGTTTTTCCCAGTACTTTTCCGTTTTTATCCAAAACCACAACCAGCGGAAAATGGCCTTCTTTATTATATTGTTCTGCCAGAGAGGCATTCTGGGATTTAAGGGTTTCGGAAAGTGCCGCGGTTTTCTTCTTCGGAAAATCGGCTTTTACCAGTACCCAGTTGGTTTTTGCTTCTGTTTGAAAAGCTTCCGAACTCCAGATGGTCTTGTCTAATTTGATGCAGGGCGCACACCAGTCGGAACCGGAGAAAACCAGGATAATATTCTTGTTTTCTGCAGCAGCACTTTTTTTACTTTCTTCAAAATTTGTTTCCCAGTGCTGTGCATAACTAAACGTACTCAACAGCAATAGCAGGCAGGTAATTTTCATGGTAATAAACTATTTTTTAATAATCTTTTTAAACTGGATCTGTCCGTTTTCAAATTCAATTTTAACCGGATAGATTCCCTGGGTGTAAGCCGATAAATCGATTTGATTTTCTTTGCCCGATATGATCTGCTGACCCAGTGGTGTGTATACGGAAATGGTTTTTATTGTTTCTGACGATGCAATGGTCACAACATTTGCAGTGGGATTCGGGTAAATTTTTACGGCAGTTTTATCAAAATCCGATACTCCCATAGGCTGTTCGGCGATGTTTACCGTATAATCTTCTACTTCTCCGCGGGCACTGCCAATGAATTCACAAGATTCTGCAGCAGTAACACCGGTTAATCTTTTCGAACGGATTCGCATCCGGGTGGTTCCGGTTTGTGCCGTTGCCGGAATCTGTATCGCTGCACTGCTGAAAACAGTACTGTTGCTGCTGTTTTGCGTTCCTAAACTAAAAAACTCCGAGCTTTCAAAAATACCATTTTTATTAAAATCGATCCAGGCACCCACGCCGCCGCTATTTCCCGGATTGTCAACGGTTACGCTTAAAGTATAGGCAGTCCCTTTGGTAACCTGGGCGCCATTAACCGCCTGCGTATAGTCGATATACGAATAGTTGTCCTGGCTGCATTCGGTGGTATTGTTAATTCCGGCAAAGGTAACGTTCGTTAACGTTCCGCCATACAGGCAGCTGTTGTTGTTCCCGATAGGGCAGTAGCTTACCGTTGTGGCCATCGTTAAACGAAGATTCGGACGGTAGAAAAAACGATCCATGCTCGTCGTACTGGTCCACGGCTGGGCAGTAGGGTTAAAAAAGTTGACTCCATTGCTGTATTTACGGGACAAATAATTCGGGTTGGTTGTTGTTGCTCTGAAACGCGGATAGTTGTTATCGTCTTTGGTAGCGGCATCTCTGACAACCAATACCGACAGGTTACCCGCACTTTTATTATATGCAAACGGTGTGTTAAGCGTTATTGTATTCCAGCCCGCAGTAGCGATTGCCGGAAGGCTGCCGGAATAGACTTCGGTATAGCCTGTAAAATCGGTAGTTCCCACAGCACCGGTAGGTAAACTGTTGAGGCTGGATAACTTTAAATAAACTTTCAGATTGTTCGTCGCAGCGGCATTAAAAGTCGAACTGTGCTGCCACGATAGTGCGGTTATAGTCCCGGAAGTATTGATTTCACTGGATAGGTAAACACTTTCGCTGGCAGATTTTTCATAAACGGCGTTTAGTGGAGCGTCGTTGGTAATATTATTGCTCGTTTCATTTCCAATGGTAATTGTCTGCGCCTGCAGGATACTATTTTGACCCAACAGGGAGAATGTTAAAAAGAAAATGGCGCGTAAAGTTGTATTCATGAGTAAGTTATTTTTATTTATACTAAATCTAAATAGAGAGTGCAATACTACTAATTTTATTTAGTATTTGTTCCAAGTTTTTTTACTTTTTTTAAGAATAGTTCAAGGTTTTTCGGATTTTAGAGTGTTTTGTTGCTATTAATCGTATAATAGAATCCATTCATTATGAGAAAAGTAATTCCATTCTGCCTTGGCAAAATCGACATTGGGATCAATAAGCCTTCGGAGCTGCTTTTTATTAATAGCCACTTTTGAATCGATATAAATACTCACTTTTTTTCCTTTTAGCTGATAGTGTTCCTTGATTTTTTGGGCTGTCTGCCAGATCATATCCGGTTTGGTCTGCATCCCGCGGATCTGTTTTTTGGTAAGCAGTTTTTTCAGCTTGAAATAATGCTGCTTTCCGGTTTCGTTATTGACCACTAAAAATTTGGTATAGCCGCTGCGGTTGCGCAGCATCATCCGCCAGCTCAGGCGGTGTCCTTCTTCGGTCCAGAGTACGTCGCCTTTAATTACCCAGTGCCGCAAAGGGCATAAAACCTGGAAGATAAAAAACGGAATAAAGAAATACAGCACTATTTTTCTTCCGTAATCGGGTTTCAGTGGTGTCTTTTCAACAGCAGTTCTATTCCGGAAAAACAGTTTTCGGATGGTTTCCGGCGGAAAGAAAAAGATCGAAAAGGACAATGCCATAAACGGGAAAATACCAATGCCCAGATGCAATTTGTTGAACAAATGGAAAAACAGCGAAGCCATAAAGGCATATTTCCGGGTTTTGTGCCATAGCAATGCCGGCACAATCAATAAGTCGAATAAAATTCCGGCATAGGCAATAAACAGATAAAACCACTGCTGGTTGTATAAATTTTCTAAAAGCGGAATGACATTTTTGTGCAGCATCCCTTTGGTAAAACTGCCATCCAGCCAACCGGAATAGAGTTTAGCGACTGTAGCAAAAAAATAGACAATGGCGATTTGCAGGATCATAACCCAGATGCACCAGGAAGGAACCGTATTGCTGCGGATGTCCGGATTTCGTCTGGCATCTACAGAATGGGAAGCATTGGCAGGGAGAAACAGCATGATAATGCAAACCAGCAATAACAAATAGTAATGATTGTTATAGGCTGTTTTCTGCATAAAATAAGCACCTGCCCATAAAAGGGTAAACAGGCCGAGGCTCCAGCGGTAAAATAAACCAATGGAAATAAAAACACCCAAAAGTGCCATAAAATAGAAATAGTAATGCATGCCTTCTCCCGGCAGCGGTTGCAGCCATTCCATCCCGATATGGGAAAAAGTATAGGTGGGCAGTATAAAATTGCGTCTTACCCATTCGTTCATAATGCACTGGATGCAATGCCATGAAATCAGTATTCCGAAAACTATCCGGAATAGAATTAACTGCGAATTATCAATCGGGGTGAATAAGGCAGAACGGCATTTTTGATAACGGTTTTCCAGGTATTTTTTTAAAGAAATGAAAATGCTGAGAAGCGTATTGTTAGCGGATTCGGACTCTTTTAACATAAAAAAAGCTTAAATAAAAGTTAGGGCAAAGTTAAAAAAATAATGAACTTATTTAGACTTATTAAAAATAAATATATAGCTTTGCCGAAAATTTCAAAATTACATGAACCGAATATTACTTTTATTACTAGCCATTTTTACTTTTAACGGATACGCGCAAAGCGTTGACTCTGTAAGCGTTAAGAAGCTTAAGGAGGAGATAAAAAAAGAGTTGAGAGAAGAACTGAAACAACAGGTTAAAGCCGATTTTATTAAAGAAAATAAAACCCTTTTTGACTGGAGTAAGTTTACTTTAAGCGGATACGGAGTTGTTAACTATTACAACTACAGACGTTACGATACCGATTTGGGAATGAAAGATAAATTTGATGCGGAACGCCTTAATTTATACCTGGGATACAATTTCAATGATTGGATCAGTTTTAAATCGGAAATAGAATTTGAACACGGCGGAACCGGTTCCACAGTAGAGCTGGATACCCAGGAAGAAGCCGGAGAATATGAAAAAGAAGTGGAAGCCGGAGGAGAAGTGAAGATCGAGCAGATCCACATCAACCTGGCCGTTCGTCCTTACTTCAATGTGCGGGTGGGAAGAATGAAGATCCACTTTGGACTTGCTCAGGATTTAGACCGTCCGATCTCCTATTTTACCACACACCGTCAGGAAATGGAAAACGAAATCCTTCCTTTGGGATGGTATGAAAATGGGGTACAGTTCCACGGAACCTTCTGGAAAAAAAGATTCAAATATGAAGTGTCCGTTACCAATGGTTTAGACGCTTCAGGATTTAGCTCAAGAGGCTGGATCAAAGAAGGATACCAGCAGCGTTTTGAAATGTCTGTGGGCGAAAGCTGGGCATTTACAGCCCGATTGGACTACAAATTCGGAACCCATAAAAATACCTATTTCGGAGCGTCAGCCTATATTAACGATGCGGCTGCAAACAGACCGAAAAACGACATGAAAGAAACGGCTTATGTAACCATTTTTGAAGGACATATCACTTATGACGAAGATTACCTGCGTTTCAATTCCATTATCTTATACGGAAATCTTGAAAACTCGAATATCGTTTCCAGAAAGAACGCCAGTTTATCAAACAACTTAGGGGTGAAAAGAACAC
Source organism: Flavobacterium inviolabile (assembly GCF_013389455.1). Classification (NCBI taxonomy): domain Bacteria; kingdom Pseudomonadati; phylum Bacteroidota; class Flavobacteriia; order Flavobacteriales; family Flavobacteriaceae; genus Flavobacterium; species Flavobacterium inviolabile. The sequence continues at coordinate 1,969,292 of NZ_CP058278.1, forward strand.
CGGTAGGAAAAAGTGTTTTAGGATTTTCGGCAGAAGCCGGATACGAGATCCTGCATTTCTTCAACAAAACGACCAAACAAAAATTCTATCCGTTTATGCGATACGATTACTACGATACGATGCATGGAGTGGAAGGAAACGTTGTTAAAAAACCAAGATGGGAAAGAAGTGCTATAACCGGAGGATTCAACTGGTTTGTACACCCGCAGATCGTGTTAAAAGCACATTATCAGAACAGAAATTTAGGTTCGTATCAGTTTGATCCGGTAACCGCATTGAATACAGGAGAGAAACAACAGGAAAATACATTTTCTGCCGGTATTGGTTTCTCCTTCTAAAAACAGATTACTAACACAAATATTTTATAAATGAAAAGAAGAGTTTTAAGTTTAGGATTTATTGCAATGGCATTAGCATTAGTAAATTGCAGTAATAACGACGACACAAATTATGTAGACCCGAATGCGTCATTATATTCAAATGTAATTAGTAATGTTGCCTCTAACGTTGTAGTGGAAACATATAAAACACTAAACCAAAGAGCAACGGCGTTAAGAACAGCTATTAACACTTTAGCAGCTGCACCAACTCAGGATAATCTTGCTGCTGCAAGATTAGCATGGAGCGCAACCAGAAAACCATGGGAACAATCGGAAGGATTTTTATACGGACCGGTAGCAGATGATGCACTTGGTAACGGAGGTTTGGATCCTGCCATGGATACCTGGCCGGTAGATGTGGAAGCGATGAACAACATCCTGTCCAGTGGCCAGCCAATCACTGCTAACGTTATTGCATCTAACCCGGAAGCAAGAGGATTTCACCTTATAGAGTTTTTATTATGGGGAGAAAACGGAACTAAAACCGTTGCTCAGATTACAGCAAGAGAATTTGAATACCTTAAAGCTGCTGCTGAAGATTTACAGAACAATACACAAACATTAATTAACGGATGGAGCAGTTCTGCCGGAAATTATGTAGCTTACTTCTTAACAGCCGGAAATGCTAATAATGTGAAATACCCGTCACAGAAAGCGGCGTTAGAAGAATTTGTACATGGAATCATCACAATTGCCGATGAGGTTGCCAATACTAAAATCCAGGAGCCTTTAAACGGTCCTAACGGAGAAGGAGTTTCGCCACAGGCTGAAGAATCACGTTTCAGTAAAAATTCATTATTGGATTTTGCAGACAACATCCGTAGCGTTCAGAATGTTTATTTAGGAGATTATAATGCTATAGACGGTAAAGGACTTACCGATGTGGTTGCGGCTAGAAACCCACAATTGGATGCTACTATCAAAGCGAAGATCAGTGAGGCAATTACAGCAATTGAAGCCATCCCGGTATCGTTTACAGATGCGATCTATAACAACAGACCGGCAGTGGAAAATGCTCAGGAAAAAGTAAATGAATTATTCAATTTATTACAGACTCAGTTATTACCGCTAATTAATAATTAACGAATAGTATTGCCATAGTAACTATAAATAAGACTGTTATAATATAGGCTCAGGGATTGAGGAATACCTGCGACTATTATTATGATGTCTTTTTAATACCTCACTTATTTATTAAGTGGGGTATTTTCTAATTTATACCAATAATGATAAAAAAATACCTAGTATTAAGTTTTTTGAGTGTCGCTTTCCTTTCCTGCGATAATAGTGACAATGATGTTTATGAAGATATTCCCGATTTAAACGATCGGTTACTGGCAGGTGGCGGTACGACCGTATTTTTAGCGACAAGTAATGCGTTTAGTACTCCGGCGCCCAATCTTGATGCCGAAAGTTTAGGAATACATTTGGCTGGTGATGTACAGTTTGAAGCTGTTTTTGTAACAGCTCCGGCAAATGTGAATCCCGGTTTAGGACCTATTTTTAATAACTCTTCCTGTATTGCCTGTCATCCCAGAGACGGACGTTCGGCCTTTCCGGTGATGATTAACAACCGAAGCGGATTGCTGGTCAGAGCCAGTATTCCGGGAATGGACAGTCACGGCGGACCGCTTTCGGCACCGGGCTTCGGCTTGCAGATTCAAAACCAGGCCTTGTTTGGTTACACACCGGAAGCAGCCTATCAGGTTGTGTTTACGGAAAAAACGGAAACACTGGCAGACGGTACCGTTATAACCTTACGAAAACCGACAATAACCCTGGTGAATCCTTATATTCCTTTACCGGCAAACATGATGCTGTCCCCAAGAATCGGAACTCCGGTTTTCGGATTGGGATTACTGGAAGCCATACCGGAAGCCAATATCCTCGCTTTACAGGATGTTAATGATGCCGATGGTGACGGGATTTCCGGGAAAGCAAACTTTGTCTGGGATCCGAAACTGCAGCAAACCGTATTGGGAAGATTTGGCTGGAAAGCCAATACCGGAACCATACTGGTACAATGTGCGGCGGCTTATGTGGAAGATATGGGGATTACGAATCCGGTCTTTCCTAACGAAACCGGTTACAATCAGTCCAACGGGCAGGACGGTCTGAACGACGATCCGGAAATCAATAATGATGTTTTAAACCAGGTGGCGCTTTACTGCAGAACGTTAGCCGTTCCGGCACCGCGTAATATAAACAACAAACCGGTAAGAGAAGGAGCTAAGATTTTTGACCGTATTGGCTGTGCAAAATGCCACACGCCGAAACAGGTTACCGGATATCATACCATTGCGGCCTTGTCCAACCAGACAATTTTCCCGTATTCCGATTTATTACTGCACGATATGGGCGATGATTTAGCAGATAACCGGCCGGATTTCCTGGCAAATGGAAAAGAATGGAAAACACGTCCTTTATGGGGAATCGGATTAACGGAGCTGGTAAACGGGCATACCAATTTCCTTCATGACGGAAGAGCGCGAAATATAACGGAAGCCATATTGTGGCACGGTGGTGAAGCCCAGCAGCCTAAAGAAAGGTTCAAACAGCTCACCACATCAGAAAGAGCTTCTCTTTTAGCCTTTTTGAATTCATTATAAGATATAGATAAAATAAAAAAGCCGGTGATGAGAAGCACCGGCATTTCTTTTTTTAACTAACCCTAACCAAATGAGAAATCATTTATTACTCTGCAAATGTCCGACATTTTTTTTAGCCCAAGTGTTAACAGAATGTTATTTGTATGTTATTGATAATTAAAAATTTAGATTTCTAAGAATATTTAAAGATTTTTCTTTCCGATCCGTATATTTTTCCATTTTCAGCAATTTCAGGACTATTTTTTATCCTGTAAAGCGAATACTTTTTTAAGCAGTCCGGAGGTTCTCGAATTCAGATTGGTTCGGATGTTTTTCTCTTCTACAGAGATCATTTTAAAAACACCTTCCATCGCTTCATTGGTTACATAATCCGTTAAATCCGGGTTTACTTTTTTAACCAGCGGGATACTGTTGTATTTTGTAATAATGGTACTCCATATCTTATCTGCCCCTACTTTATCAAAAGAACTTTTAATTACCGGGTTAAATTTACCGTACAAAGCTGTTGTTGTAGAAGTCTGTAAATAGGTCGTTGCCGAATTGTCACTTCCCATCAGGATGTTCTTGGCATCGGTAATGGTCATACTCTTTACCGCATTCACAAATATCGGTGTCGCTTCTTTTACAGCGTCCTCAGCAGCTCTGTTCATCATTTTTATACCTTCATCGGCAAGACTTCCCATCCCGATACTGCGCAATGTTTTGTCTACTTTCTGCAATTCTTCCGGCATCAGGATTTTGACCATTTCATTTTTATAAAAACCATCAACCTGCGTTAGCTTTACAACCTGTTTTTCCACACCATTGTTTAAGGCCTCTTTTAGTCCGGCAGCAATATCCGTCTGATTTAAAATACCGGAGGTTTTAGCCTTATTCGGTAACTGATTGAAAATTTGCTGTGCTTCTGCACATCCGAAAAACGGTAAAAAAGCAAATAAGAAAATAATTTTTTTCATATAGGGAGAATTTGATAGGCAAAGGTAATCAAAGTTCATACCAATTTTAAGTATAGTTTTTTGCTATTGAAAAATAAAAACAATCGATTTGATTTATAGTTTTGATGCGGTTACATTGGATAAATTTGAGTAAATTTAAAGTGCAATAGAAAATGATGTTCAGGACTTTAAATGTGATTCCAGTATTTATTAACTAAAAACAGCAATACAAATGAAAACTCACAACAAACTTACTACTGCCTCAGGAAAGCCTTATGTTGAGAATGAAAACTCGCAAACAGTCGGAGCGCGCGGTCCCATTTTGCTTCAGGATTTTATCCTGCACGAAAAAATGGCAAGTTTTAACAGGGAACGTATTCCGGAAAGAGTGGTACACGCCAAAGGCTCCGGAGCATACGGAACATTTACGGTAACCCATGATATTACAAAATATACAAAAGCAAAAGTATTTAATACTATAGGGAAAGAAACAAAAGTATTCCTGCGTTTCTCAACCGTTGGCGGCGAAAAAGGATCGGCTGATTCGGAACGTGACCCGAGAGGTTTTGCGGTAAAATTCTACACGGAAGACGGAAACTGGGACCTGGTTGGAAACAATACACCCATCTTTTTTATTAAAGACCCCAAAAAATTCGGGGATTTTATCCACACTCAGAAAAGAGATCCGCAAACCAATTTGAAATCACCAACGATGATGTGGGATTTCTGGTCGTTAAACCCGGAAAGTCTGCACCAGGTACTGATCTTAATGTCCGATAGAGGGACGCCAAACGGTTACCGGTTTATGCACGGATTCGGAAGCCATACCTTTTCGATGATTAATGCTAATAATGAGCGTTTTTATGTGAAATTCCACTTCAAATCGGCGCAGGGAATAAAAAACTTTACCGGGCCGGAAGCCGATCAGATGCGGGCACAGGATATGGATTATGCACAACGTGATCTTTTTAAAGCCATTGAAGACGGACACTATCCGAAATGGAACCTGAAAATCCAGGTAATGACCGAAGCGGAATCCAAAACCTATCATATCAACCCTTTCGACCTGACAAAAGTATGGCCGCATGGCGATTACCCGTTAATTGATGTGGGTGTGCTGGAACTGAACCAGAATCCGGATAACTACTTCCAGGATGTGGAACAGGCGGCTTTTGCACCGGCACACGTTATTGACGGAATCGGTTATTCGCCCGATAAAATGTTACAGGGACGTTTGTTGTCCTATCCGGATGCACACCGCTACCGTTTGGGAAGCAACTTCGAGCAGATTCCGGTAAACAGATGCCCGTTTGCGGTAAACAATTACCAAAGAGACGGTAAAATGCGTGTGGACGGTAACGGAGGAAGCAATCCGAACTATTTTCCAAACAGTTTCGATGCTATAGAAGTCGATCAGGCTTATAAAGAACCGGCATGGGATTTAGGAACCGGTCTGGCCGATTGGTATGACAGAAACGCCGAAGGAGAAAACGATCATTTTACGCAGCCCGGAAACCTGTTCCGGTTGATGACACCAGAGGCACAGCAGAATACGATCAACAATATTGTAGGCGCGATGAAAGGAATAGGCGGACCAAAAAGACTGGAAATCATTAACCGCCAGCTTTGCCACTGGTTCCGGGCCGATGCAAAACTCGGAATGGGAATTGCACAGGGACTGGGTGTTGAAGTGGATATGGATAGTATTCACAAAGCATAAGGCTGCCGGACAAACAGCTTCAGGACATACGATATCGCGAATATCGTTTTTAAATAAAGATCGGCCCACTTTGGTGGGCCTTTTTTGTTATAAAAATGCCTGAAATACTTCCTGAAAAGCATTCTATTAACAGTATATCGCTTTTTTAATTTTTAATTATTCACTACATTGCGACCTCAAATTCAGTAACAAAAATGGAACAAGCACAACCTTACCAACCTATCAATAAAGTCCGGATTGTAACAGCAGCGTCTTTATTTGACGGTCACGATGCGGCCATCAACATCATGCGAAGAATTATTCAGGCAACCGGTGTTGAGGTAATTCACTTAGGACATGATAGAAGTGTGGAAGAAGTGGTAAACACCGCTATTCAGGAAGATGCCAATGCAATTGCGATGACTTCCTATCAGGGAGGACACAATGAATATTTTAAATATATGTACGACCTTTTAAAAGAAAAAGGCGCCGGACATATTAAGATTTTTGGAGGCGGTGGAGGAGTAATCCTTCCGGAAGAGATAAAAGAATTACATGAATACGGAATCACAAGAATTTATTCTCCGGATGACGGACGTGAACTGGGATTACAGGGGATGATTAACGATTTGGTACAGCGCTCGGATTATCCGGTTGGCGATACCTTAAACGGAGAAATCAACCATCTGGAAGAAAAGAACCCAACGGCAATTGCCCGTGTTATTTCATCGGCAGAAAACTATCCGGAAGTAGCGAAAGCAACGCTGGATGCCATTCATCAGAAAAATAAAGAATCAAACATTCCTGTTTTGGGTATTACCGGAACGGGTGGTGCCGGAAAATCCTCTTTAGTAGACGAATTAGTACGCCGTTTCCTGATTGATTTCCCGGAAAAAACAATCGGATTAATTTCGGTTGACCCTTCCAAAAGAAAAACGGGCGGTGCTTTGTTAGGCGACAGAATCCGAATGAACGCCATTAATAACCCGAGAGTATACATGCGTTCCCTGGCTACGCGTCAGTCCAATTTGGCATTGTCAAAATATGTAGCGGAAGCCATCGAAGTATTGAAAGCCGCTAAATATGATTTGATCGTATTGGAAACTTCCGGTATCGGACAATCGGATACGGAAATCTTAGAACACTCAGATGTGTCATTATATGTGATGACACCGGAATTTGGTGCGGCTACTCAGTTGGAAAAAATCGACATGTTGGATTTTGCCGACCTGGTAGCGATTAACAAATTTGACAAAAGAGGGGCTTTGGATGCCATTCGCGATGTAAAAAAACAATACCAGCGAAATCATAATCTTTGGGACGTAAATCCGGATCAAATGCCGGTTTTCGGAACAATAGCCTCACAGTTTAACGATCCGGGAATGAACACGCTTTACAAATCCATTATGGATAAAGTAGCAGAAAGAACCGGAGCCGATTTACAATCTACTTTTGAGATCACTCGCGAAATGAGCGAGAAAATATTTGTAATTCCGCCACACAGAACCCGTTACTTGTCGGAAATTTCAGAAAACAACAGAAAATACGACGAGCAGGCCTTAAGCCAGCAGGAAGTAGCACAGAAATTATACGGAATATTCAAAACCATCGAAACGGTTTCCGGTAAAGTACCGGTAATCAATAAAGCCGGAATTGATGAATATTCCATCGCAGTAACCGATAAAGAGAAAGAACCGTTCCTGTCGTTGCTGACCAAAGAATTCGACAGGGTAAAAATGAATTTAGACCCGTACAACTGGGAAATCATTTTAACGTGGGATGAAAAAGTAAACAAATACAAAAATCCGGTTTACTCGTTTAAGGTTCGTGATAAAGAAATTAAAATTGCGACACATACGGAAAGTTTATCGCATTCCCAGATACCAAAAGTTGCCTTACCGAAATACAAAGCCTGGGGTGACATATTGCGTTGGTCGCTGCAGGAAAACGTACCGGGAGAATTCCCTTTTGCATCCGGATTATATCCGTTTAAAAGAGAAGGTGAGGACCCTACGCGTATGTTTGCCGGAGAAGGCGGACCGGAGCGTACAAACCGCCGTTTCCACTATGTGAGTTTGGGAATGCCGGCAAAGCGTCTTTCAACAGCTTTTGATAGTGTAACCTTATATGGTAATGATCCCGGACACCGTCCCGATATTTACGGTAAAATTGGAAATGCGGGAGTATCGATCTGCTGTCTGGACGATGCTAAAAAACTATATTCCGGATTCAATTTAGCACACCCGATGACCTCGGTGAGTATGACAATTAATGGTCCGGCGCCAATGTTGTTAGGATTCTTTATGAATGCGGCAATCGATCAGCAATGTGAGCTATACATTAAAGAAAACGGTTTAGAAAAAGAAGTTGATGCTAAGATCAACGCTATCTATAAGAAAAAAGGAGTGGAACGTCCTCGTTACAATGGCGAATTGCCACAGGGTAATGACGGACTTGGATTAATGTTGTTAGGAGTAACCGGAGATCAGGTTTTACCTGCCGACGTATATAACGATATTAAAATAAAAACCCTGGCACAGGTGAGGGGTACTGTTCAGGCAGATATCTTAAAAGAAGATCAGGCGCAGAATACCTGTATTTTCTCTACGGAATTTGCACTGCGTTTAATGGGTGACGTTCAGGAATACTTCATTAAACAAAATGTGCGTAACTTCTATTCGGTTTCCATTTCCGGATACCATATTGCAGAAGCAGGAGCGAACCCGATTACACAGCTGGCTTTCACGCTTGCAAACGGATTTACTTATGTAGAGTATTATCTGAGCAGAGGAATGAACATTAACGATTTCGGTCCGAACCTGTCGTTTTTCTTCTCAAACGGAATCGATCCGGAATATGCGGTAATCGGACGTGTGGCCCGTAAGATCTGGGCAAAAGCCTTAAAAAATAAATACGGTGCCAATGAAAGAGCACAGATGTTGAAATACCATATTCAAACATCCGGGCGTTCGCTTCACGCACAGGAAATCGACTTTAACGACATCCGTACTACATTACAGGCATTGTATGCAATTTATGATAACTGTAATTCACTGCACACCAATGCTTATGATGAGGCGATCACAACACCTACGGAAGAATCAGTACGTAGAGCAATGGCTATCCAGTTAATCATCAATAAAGAATTAGGATTGGCTAAAAACGAAAACCCGATCCAGGGATCATTCATTATTGAAGAACTTACGGATTTAGTGGAGGAAGCCGTTTTAACCGAATTTGACAGAATTACGGAAAGAGGTGGTGTATTGGGCGCTATGGAAACCATGTACCAGCGTTCGAAAATCCAGGAAGAAAGTTTGTATTATGAAACACTGAAACATACCGGAGAATTCCCGATCATCGGTGTAAATACCTTCCTGAGCTCAAAAGGTTCCCCTACGGTGGTTCCGGCTGAGGTTATCCGTGCTACGGAAGAGGAAAAACAATTCCAGATCCTGACCTTGGAAAACCTTCACAAAGCAAATGCGGATGAAGTGGCGCAACAACTGGACATTATCCAGGAAGCTGCAATTCAGAACCAGAATATCTTTGAGAAATTAATGGATGCTGCTAAATATTGCTCTTTAGGTCAAATCACGGCTGCTTTGTTTGAAGTAGGCGGTCAGTACCGAAGAAATATGTAATTCATTTGTGAGATAACCATAAAAAAAGGAGTGCTGATTCAGCACTCCTTTTTTAGTATCGCATTATCGTATTAGTTAACGATTATCTTTTTAGTTGTCGTTTGGTTTTCTGCAGACAATTTCAATAAATAGAAACCGTGAGGCAGGTTATCTATAGTATAGGTTTCCTGGTTGTGAACCGGTTTTTTGATTTGTTGTACGATCTGACCGCTAATGTTGATTAACTGAATTTCATCCAGCTCTTTTTCAGAATAAATATTGATTCTCTGATCGTTAGATGGATTAGGATATACGGATACATTGGCTAAAGCATCGAAAGATTCGGTTGCCAAAGCTGCTCCCCATACGGACTGTACATATTCCGGGTGGTCAATATACGGGTTACGGTTGTGCTGACGGTTGTAGATGGCATTATTACGATCGATTTCACGTTGGCTAACCGGGTCTAAATTGTGCCAGTTTACTAATATTTTAAGGAAAGTATTGGTGAAAACCTGATTGCTGGTTCCGTTAAACATAGGGTATGTATAACCGCTTACAACATTTTCGTAACGTGTCGCAAAATAAAGGTACATTCTGGCAATATCGCCTTTAAACTCGTCAATTGGTTCAAAAACAGTTCCGGTATATCCGGCTGCATAACCGGAGTTTGAAGCCGCTCCCAGTTTGGATCCGTTTGTTGAGGTCCACGTTGCTGTTCCTACCATACCATGCGGATAATTGTCTCTTCTGTTGTTTACATAACCATCTGTTGGTGGAATATGATGCGCATCAGAATACATCGGAACCTGAGAACCAAATACCGATTGAGGAATGGTATGTTCTCTGTTGTAACAGCTGCCTTCGCCGGTGTAATTTCCACATTGGTCCGTACTGTAAGTATAGCTGTAAGCGTCCGGTCCTGCCGGTTTCTCCGAATAGATGTCTAAAATAGTATTGTCATTCTCATAGTAGTGATCCCTGTCGGCTGTACTGTAAGTGGTCCAAAGACCATTATACCCCAGATCCGAGTGACCTTTGATAATATTATACAATTGGGTTTTTAATGTATAACCGGTGCCGGTAGCACTGTTATAATAGCCCACAGGAATTTGGGCAAAACCCATAAAAACCGACATCAACAAGACGGTAGTGTAAAGTTTTTTCATAGTGGATGAATAATTAGGATGTAAAATTATAGTGTTTGCTGTTATAAAAAAAGAATTTTAACTATTTAGATGTTAGTGGATTATGACTTTTTGCGACGTTACAGGGTAAATGAGGTTAAAAATGTTTTATTTGTAACTTTTTGAAATAATTATAAAAAGGCATAAAAAAAGCCTGTTATTGAAGACAGGCTTTTTATAGTTAAAGGAACTCCTTTAATTGACAATAATTTTTTTGGTAGTGGTCAGGTTTTCAGACGAAATTCGAACCAGGTAAAAACCTTGTGGCAGGTTTTCTATCGTGTAAGTCTGCTGATAGTGTGCCGGTTTTTTCAATTGTTGAATAATCTGACCGTTAATATTGATTAACTGGATTTCATCCAGTTCTTTTTCAGAATAAATATTGATTCTCTGGTCGTTAGACGGGTTTGGATAGACCAGAACACTTGCCAGAGCATCGAAGCTGTCTGTAGCCAGGATGGATGGCCAGCGATTTTCGGCTACCGGACCGCCCCAGATAACAGTTGCTAAATACGGGTTGTCAATAAATGGATTTCTGTTTCCCTGACCGTAAGTATTACCGGCATTTCCCAAATAGGTATTTCTTCTGTCTTCAAATTCCGAAACCGGGTCTTCGGCATTCCATTGCAGGAATAGCGCAATCATATTGGCATCGGAAGAAACGGTCGAACCGGTACCTACATTTTTAGGCAGGCATCGGGTTGGATAGCGCAGGTACATATACATGATCATACGGGCTACATCGCCTTTCCACTCGTCACCCGGATACCATCCGCCGGAAACAGGTCCTGAATTACCGGAACCCGGAGCAAATTTTAAACTTCCTCTGGCACCGTTGCGCTGTACGTCTGAAGCTCTTAAATGGTGTGCATCTGCACCAGGGCCCGAAGTTCCTAAATCCGGAGTTCCCAGTGATTTTGCAAAAGTATGTTCCCTGTTCCATTCGCAGGTGGTACCGCCGCCGTTACTGTTTTTATTTCTTCTTCTGTGATTGTTGTCGTCAGAAGTGGAAGCCGGACACATCGTGCTGCTAAATCCGTAAAGCAATAAAACATTGGCATTGGAAGCATCATTCGGGTCCAGGTCAATGATCTTGTCGGCATCCCAAACGTTGTCATAGCTCAGCGTTTTGGTATGCGTATTCGTAATTTTGGTAGCTAACGCACTTTTTAACGTACTCCCGGTTACAGTCCAGTTAAACCCGTTGTAATAAGGAGACGCCGGCGCGCCAGCTTGAGCGTAACCAATCAGTGAAGTGATTGATAACGCTAAAGAGTAGAGTTTTTTCATGTAAGTTTTGTTTATTATATCTTCCGATCAAATAAAGCCATGTAAAATCCGTCAAACCCTGATTCGGATGCCAATACTTTTACATCTTTTACAAATTCGAAGTTTTTACCCGATTCTGTAGCAAGGAATTTTTTGACTTGTTCCTGATTTTCCGATGGAAGAATAGAACAGGTAGCATATACCAGTTTTCCTCCGGGTTTTACAATTTTAGAATAGCTTTCCAATACTTCAGCCTGAACTTTTCGGATGTTATCGATAAATTCCGGCTGTAGTTTCCATTTACTGTCAGGATTTCTTTTCAGTACTCCTAAACCACTGCAAGGTGCGTCAATTAAAACCCTGTCGGCTTTTTTATGAAGCTTTTTAATAACTTTGGTTGTATCAATAATACGGTATTCAATGTTGAATGCCCCGTTTCTTTTGGCGCGAAGTTTTAATTGTTTTAGTTTGCTTTCATAAAGGTCCATCGCGATAAGCTGTCCTTTATTTTCCATTAGCGATGCCATGTGAAGTGTTTTTCCGCCGGCTCCGGCACAGGTATCCACAACGCGCATACCCGGTTTTACATCCAGAAAACGGGCTACTAATTGTGACGAAGCGTCCTGAACTTCGAAAAAGCCGTCTTTAAAAGCCTGTGTCAGGAAAACATTAGCACGCTCTTTAAGTACCAAAGCATCCGGATATCCTTCTACGAATTCCGTTTCGATGTTCAGGTCCATTAAAATGGCACGAAGTTTTTCTTTCGTTGTTTTTAAAGTGTTCACACGCAAAATAACTTTAGCCTGCTCATTTTGTGAAGCCAGTTCCTTTGACCAAAGTGCTTCTCCTAATTCCTGAACACCCAATTCATCCATCCAGTCCGGAATGGATTCTTTGTATTTTCTGATTTTTGACAACTCGTCGAAACGGCCTTTGATTTTTCGAACCGGTGTACTTTCAAAATACTTCCAGTCCGGAAGCGTATAACCGCGCAAAACTGCCCAAACTGCAAAAATCCTCCAAACATTATCCCTGTCATAAGGTTCTTTTACCTCTGCAATTTCGCAGTATAAACGTTTCCAGCGTACTATTTCATAAATGGTTTCCGCGACGAATTTTCTATCGCTGCTTCCCCATCTTTTATCTTTTTTTAATGCTCTCGCAACAACCTTATCGGCATATTCTCCCTCGTTGAAGATTGCCATAATGGAATCTATAACGGTAAAAACTAAGTTTCTGTGTAATCTCATCTGTGTAAAAATCAGCTTGCAAAGATAAGCAAATTATTGTCTTGATTGCCTATCTGTATTTGTTAATAAACGCCGAAGGTGTTTCCCCGCATTTTTTCTTGAAAAGTTTAGAGAAATAGGCATAGTCGTCATAGCCCAATTGGAGGGCAACTTCGGCAAAATTATTCTTGAAACGGATCAGTTCCCTTTTGGCTTCCAGAAAAACACGGTCCAGTATCACATCGGAAGTGGTTTTGCCAACCATGGACTGGGTAATACGGTTAAGGTGTTTGGGACTCACATTTAGCCAGTCGGCATATTGCGAAGGCGATTTTTCGGTTTTATAATGCTTTTCAATTAATTGTTCCAGTTCCTGGAAACGGATGGCATACGCATTCTGGGTTATTATTTTAGGAGTGTTTTTTTCAATATAAAGCCGCGTACTTTCAATGTAAAGCCGGTCGATGCTGTTAAGGATTATTTGGTTTTTTAAAAAGTGATCTGCGTGGTTTTCGGTATAAATATCCCGGAACAACGCTGTAAAACCGGAGCAGTTTTTTTCATCCAATTCCAGATAAGGCGAGTTTTGAACACTATAGAAAAAAGGAAAATGAGTAACTCTGTTGCGGGTAAAGTGCAAATCGTAAAAAGCCTGGGTGTGAAAGAAAATATAACCGCTAATGTCTTCGGAAAGTTCCCAATGATGGGTTTGTCCGGGATTCAGAAAAAACAAACTGCCTCTCTTTACCGCATAAGTCGTGAAATCGATCTCGTGAATTCCTGCTCCCTGCGTGAATAGTACAGCAAGATAGAAATTGTGTTTATGGGGTTTGTGAATGTTTCGGTGGTTGGTAATGATGTGATTTTCAATAGTATTCACGTAAAACTCTTTCCGGTTTCCGGTGGCATCGAATTGCCTGATATCAAGAATAGCCGTTTGCATGGGGTAAGGGAGGGTTGCTTTTGTGTCCGAAAAGTACAAAATATAGTGTAATTAGTCTATAGCTAAAACGGGAATTCTTGTGAAATTTGTATAAAAAAAGAATATGTCAGTTTTAAAGAATATTATTACCGAGAAATGCCCTAAATGCGGAGAGGGAAAAGTTTTTGAGAAAAAGGGTAACATACTGCTTTTTCAAATGCCGAAGATGAACAAACGCTGTTCGCATTGCGACCATCAGTTTGAAAAAGAACCGGGTTACTTCTTTGGTTCCATGTTTGTGAGCTATGCAGTAGCCGTAGCGGAAATGGTTATTTTCTTCCTGATCATTCAGTTTTTCGTACACAGTTTTGTCACGATCGTGGTTTTAATTGCCATCACGTCGGTATTGCTGAGCACGTTCAATTTCAGGCTGTCCCGAATGTTGTGGATGCACCTTTTGGACGGTAAAAATAAAAGACTGTAATCGCAGCATTGTTTTTGTAAATTAGCCTTTTAAAATTTTATAAATGAAAAAAGGCTTTTTGCTTGCCATTATCTGTATTTGCTTTTCGTGTAAACTGAAAACAAAATCCGATAATCCGGAAACCACCACCACCACACCCAGGTCCGGCTTTACAAAAGTTATTGCGGACACCTTACTGACGGAGAAAATCAGTATCCGGGCAATTGCTGCAGACAGCAACCGGATCTGGTATGCCGGAAACAACGGGAAGTATGGTTATGTTACGCTGGATAAAAGCAAAACGTTTACCGGTCATGTGGCCAAAGACGATTTAAAGTTAGAATTCAGAAGTATTGCCCAGACAAAAGAGCATGTTTTTATACTGAGTATCGGTAACCCCGGTTTGCTGTACCGGATTTCAAAAGACGGGAAACATACGGCTTTAGTGTATGCCGAAAAAGGAGAAAAAGTTTTTTACGACAGCATGCAGTTTTGGAATGATAAAGAAGGAATTGCTGTGGGCGATCCGGTCGAAAATTGTTTTTCCCTGATCATAACCCGGGATGGCGGAGAAAGCTGGACCAAAATAAAGTGCGGTGCTTTACCGGAAATCGCTGCCGGAGAAGCTTTTTTTGCAGCCAGTAATACCAATATTATTATAAAAGACACACATACCTGGATTGTTTCCGGTGGGAAAAAATCAAACGTTTTTTATTCACCAGACAAAGGAATGACCTGGAAAACGTATGCAACGCCAATAGTTCAGGGCGAAGCGATGACCGGAATATTTTCGGCTGCTTTTTATGATGAAATGACCGGATTTGCAGTGGGCGGTAACTATGAAAAACCGGAACAGAATTTTGGTAACAAAATCAGTACTGCCGATGGCGGTAAAACATGGAAACGCATCGCGGAGCATGAAGGATTCGGTTATGGTTCCTGTGTACAGTTTTTTCCGGACAGTAAAGGACAGGAATTGCTGACAGTGGGAGCTTCGGGAGTTTTCTACTCAGCTGATCAGGGAACGAGCTGGCGTAAAATTGCAGACTACAAAGATTTGTTTACCCTGCGTTTTATGGACTCCAAAACGGCTGTAGCTGCCGGGAATAATAAGATAATACGATTTCGATTTCAATAAAAAAAGGAGCTAAATGCTCCTTTTTTTATTTTCGGTCCCTCATCTGTCGCAACAGCTTTCGGTTAAAATCGTCTTCTGCTTTTTTGAATTTTAAGATCTTGGTAGGACTTAAAACCGTTTTTAAATCGGCTATCAGTTTCAGCCTCAGGTTAAACAGTTCCTCTTCTGTATTTTCAATCTGGTTTAGAAAAGCAAGTGCTTCTTTTTCGGTCATTTTATCAATGGCATCATCCTTCATATTGTTCTGGAAACCGCGCATTTTTTTATGTCTCAGTTCAAACTGCCTTTCGTCAAAAGTATTGTAAATAGGCCAGAATTTAGTGGCTTCTTCGGTTGTTAGTCCTACTTCTGTCGTGATAAAAGCAACTTTAAGCTGTTTTATCTGCTCTCTTTTTTCTTTGAAATCCTGTCCGAAACCGGTGATGGAAATCAGTAAAAGTATAAACGGTAAGATTCGTTTTGCAATCATGGTATTATTCGTTTAAATAAAGGTCTAAATTGTTGTTATCGGATAGATAGGACTCTACGGCATCGTCGCTTAAAACGATGGATTTTTCAAGTTCTTTAATATCTTTTTCATCAAGATGCTGGATAATGTCGAAAGAATTCACATTGGCCTGCAGGTAGGATTCCACCACGGCATCGTCTAAATTTCCGGTAGACGGTGTGCCGGCAAAATAATAAACAGACAATCCGGATACCAATAGCAGGGAAGCGGCTATGCCCGACATCCAGACTACTTTTCGCTGGGGCAATGCGATGACCTTACCACTTTCTGGTACCGGTAATTTCGCCATTATCTCCGCAGCGGATTTTTCAAAATAAGCATCCGGAGTTTTAAAACCGGAGGTTATTTTCGGATCGTTATGTAAATCAAACTTTTTCATTATTCTCAGTTTTCGTGCTTCATAAACGGTATTTATATAGTAAAACACCGCTATTTCATATTCATGTTATCTATTTGACAAGGTTCCGAAAAAAAGGTTTAATCGGAATTTAAATATTCTTCAATTTTTTTAACAGCATGATGATACGACGCTTTTAAGGCGCCTACGGAGGTTCCTAAAATTTCCGACATATCTTCATATTTCAGTTCTTCAAAATATTTCATTTTAAAAACCAGCTGTTGTTTTTCCGGTAAGGTAGCCACAGCTTTCTGTAATTTCAGCTGGATGACATCACCGTCATAATCCACATCGGCTTCCAGGTTATTCACGGCTTTCGATTGCAGCTCTTCGCTGGAAACACCGGCTTTCCGGGCTCTCTGATGGATAAATGTAATGGCTTCATTCGTAGCAATACGGTAAATCCAGGAAAACAATTTGCTTTCGCCTTTAAAACCATTCAGATTATTAAATACTTTGATAAAAGTGTTTTGTAAAACATCATCGGTATCGTCGTGATTGATAACGATGTTCCGGATATGATTGTATAGCGGACGCTGGTATTCGGATAGCAGCTTTCGAAACGCTTCATTCTGCGTTTTCGGATTCAATAATTCGCTGATAAATGTTTTTTCGTCCTGCAAAAGCCATGCTGTTTGTGAATTAGACTAAAGGTAAAGGAAAAAGTTTAATTAAAAATTCATTTTCAGCCGAAAATCGTTTGGAAGTGTTATTATTCAGCCGGATAGAACCGTTATAAAAACGGATTGTTCGCTTCCGCTTTGGAAAAATAAAACAATAAGCCGTACTTTTGCACAAACAACGACAACACAATGATTAAAACAGTGATTTTTGATATGGACGGCGTAATCGTAGATACGGAACCGGTTCATAAATATGCTTACTACAAACATTTTTCAGAATTGGGAATCGCAGTCTCAGAAGAAATGTATGCCACTTTTACCGGGAATTCCACCCGTAATGTTTTCCAGAAATTAAAAGATGCTTTCGGTTTGCCGCACGATGTGGAAGAACTGATCCTTCGGAAACGTTTTTTATTCAACGATGCTTTCGATACTAAAGAAGATTTAGAACTGATTGAAGGAGTGCGTAAATTAATCGTGGATCTTCATGGAAACGGGATGCAGCTGATTTTGGCATCTTCTGCTTCCAAAGGTACTATTGAAAGGGTTTTTAACCGTTTTGAACTGCATCCGTATTTTACACATACGGTGAGCGGAGAGGATTTTCCGAAATCGAAACCGCATCCGGCCATTTTTCTGCATGCAGCTTCGTTATCGGTGGCGCCAAAAGAAAACTGTATTGTTATTGAAGACAGTACCAATGGGGTGAGAGCTTCCAAAGCGGCAGATATTTTCTGTCTGGCCTATAACAGTGCCAATTCCAAACTTCAGGATTTAACAGAAGCCGATTTTGAAATCAACCATTTTGATGAGATCAATTTTGAAACGGTGAAAGGGATAAAAAACAGAATCGTTTTATAGAATAACAGGTATTGAGCCGTGGACTAATGTAAAATTATCCCACGGCTTTTTTATAGACGCTAAGGCATTTTTCCCTTGCCTCTTTATGATCGACTATCGGTTTGGGATAAAGGGAGGTTTCCAGCTCCGGGATCCATTTTTTTATGTATTTCAAATCCGGATCAAATTTTTTGATCTGTTCGGTGGGATTGAAGATCCTGAAATACGGTGCGGCATCAACACCGGAGCCCGCTGCCCATTGCCAGTTGCCGACATTGCTGGATTGTTCGTAGTCCAGTAAATGCTGTGCAAAATAGGTTTCGCCCCATTTCCAGTCTATCAGCAGGTGTTTGCATAAAAAGCTGGCAACAATCATGCGTACGCGGTTGTGCATGTGGCCGGTGGCATTCAGTTCCCGCATTCCGGCATCAACAAAAGGATAACCGGTTTTTCCCTCACACCATTTTTGAAACAGAACTTCATTGTTTTCCCAAACAACAGTATCGTATTTTTCCCGGAAACTGCGGTTTACCGTATGTGGAAAATGCCACAAGATCTGCATGAAAAATTCACGCCAGATCAGCTCGTTTAAAAAAGTTTCATAACGGCTTTCGGACGCTTTTTGAACCATGTTCCGGATGCTTACCGCTCCAAAACGTAGATAGGTTCCCAGCATTGACGTTCCTGAAACAGCAGGAAAGTTGCGGG
Organism: Flavobacterium inviolabile; assembly: GCF_013389455.1. Taxonomy (NCBI): domain Bacteria; kingdom Pseudomonadati; phylum Bacteroidota; class Flavobacteriia; order Flavobacteriales; family Flavobacteriaceae; genus Flavobacterium; species Flavobacterium inviolabile. The sequence continues at coordinate 1,987,822 of NZ_CP058278.1, forward strand.
TGGCTTCGTAATGGTCAATCAATTTTTCGGAAATATCAAAAGGACTTACCGTAATAGCCGATTTTTTAAATCCAATGGCCTCCAGGCTTAAAAACGGATAAGCGTGGGTGCTAATGTTGTCCAGATAGTCTTCAGAAGGATACCGGGACAATTGAATGCCGCGGAATTTTTCTTTCCATTTTTTGGAATAGGGAGTGTACACTACATAAGGCGTTCCGTCGTCTTTAACCACCTCATTTTTTTCAAAAATAACCTGGTCTTTACTGGTTTTAAAACCAATATGGTGTTCTTTTAGCAGGCTATAGATTTCCATATCCCTTTTTCGTGCCAGCGGCTCATAATCATGATTGGTATAGACGGTGCTGATGTTATGACTGGCAATAAGTGTTTGAAAAACCGCCTGCGGCTTTCCGTGAAATACGGCCAGGGATTTTCCTTTCTTTAAGAGCTGTTCCTGGATTTTAGACAAAAGGGTGTGTATAAAAGTTACGCGGGCATCGTCTTCCGGCAGCTGGGTGAGGATATCAGGATCAAAAATAAAAACAGGGAGTACCTGTTCCCCGCTGTTTAGTGCGTGGAACAAACCGATATTGTCTTCCAGTCGTAAATCTCTTCTGAACCAAAAAATAGTCATATATAATTTGTTATAACCTTGATGTTTTAATATTCGGATTGTATTCCCCGAAGCGCTTGATTAATGCAGCTTTCCGGTAATCGAAAATAGCTTTCAGCCTGGGTTTTACGATAAGCGGATGAAACGATTCGCCTAAAACACCAAAAGGAACCTGATAATGTACTACGTCTTCCATTTCAACGCCGCCTTCAATGGCTTTGAAAAAATGTTTGTGGTGCCAAAACTTATAAGGACCAAACCGCTGTTCGTCCACAAAGAAGCTTTTTTCCTGAACATGTGTGATTTCGGTAACCCATTGCATCGTTATTAAGGGAAAAGGAGAAATCCGGTAATGGATGATCTGTCCGGCAAACATTTTTTGCTTATCACCGGATAGGGTCCGGAATTTCATGTTATCCGGTGTAATCACATTCAGATTGCCCGGATCTGAAAAGAAATCCCAGGCTTCATCCACTGTAATGGGAAGCTTTTGTTTGGTATGTAAGGTATAAAGTCTCATACTTTTTTGGTAAAAGTACAACTGTTTAATTTTTTTATGAAATCGTTAAACAGCATTTTTTTCTTTTAAATTAAAATTAACATTTTAAGTGTTAATTTTTAGTAAATTCGTTCGCTAATAAACAGACAATAGTTATGAGAAAAATTTTTATAACTGCAGCATTTTTTATGGCAACTTTAGCCATTGAAGCGCAGGTAAAAGCACCACAAGCGAGTCCAAAAGCAGAATTGGAACAAGTAGTTGGTTTGACCCAGGTGGAGTTGGATTATTCCCGTCCAAGTTCAAAAGGGAGAGCAGTATTCGGAGAATTGGTTCCTTACGGAAAGATATGGAGAACCGGAGCAAACGCGAATACGACGATCTCTTTTAGTGATGATGTTGTAATTGACGGTAAAACGTTGAAAAAAGGAAAATATGCCCTTTATACACTGCCAAAAGCAGATTCATGGGATGTGATTTTTTACACTTCAACAGATAACTGGGGGAATCCTGAAAAATGGGATGAGTCTAAAGTAGCGTTGCGTACAACGGTAAAACCGGAAACGTTAGGCAGAAAAGTAGAAACCTTTACTATTGCGGTAAACAACCTGGATAACGACTATGCTAACCTTGAAATTTCATGGGAAAAAACATTGGTAGCCGTTAAGTTTGAAGTACCTACACAAAAAATAGCTGCTAAGAGCATCGAAAATGTTTTAGCAGGTCCAACAGAGAATGATTATTTCTCAGCAGCTCAGTACTATTACCAATCCAATGGCGATATGAACAAAGCTTTAGGATGGGTTAACAAAGCTATTGAAATGAAAAAAGAACCACCTTTCTGGTATTTGCGTTTGAAATCATTGGTTCAGGCGAAACTGGGCGATAAAAAAGGCGCTATTGATACAGCAAAATTATCGTTGGCAGGTGCTGAAAAAGAAAACAATGGTGACTATGTTAAGATGAACAAGGATTCTATCCTGGAATGGTCTAAAAAATAAGTATTGTTATCACGATATGATGAAAGCCGGCTTAGTGCCGGCTTTTTTTATGCGCTATAATTTGAGGAGATAGTGGTATCTTTTTAATATTGATACTATTTTGCATATTATTTTCTGAAAAGTGTAACATTTCAAAAAAAGTACTGTCTTTATATAAAAACCTGATGCTTTCATTGGAAACGAAACCAAACGATATCGACAATTTAATTATACGCTGCCAGAACGGAAGCCGGGGTGCCCAATTTGAAATTTACAATCGGTTTTATAAAGCGATGTACAATACGGCCTATCGTATTGTGAAGGATGAGCATTGGGCGGAAGACATTATGCAGGAATCGTTTCTGAGTGCCTTCCTGAATATGGACGCATATAAAAAGGAAGTTTCTTTTGGAGCCTGGCTTAAAAAGATCGTCGTGAACAAGAGTATCGACAATTACAAAAAGAGGCATAAAATGGCAACGGAAGCATTGCATCCGGTGTTGAATAAAGTAGAAGACATTCCGGACGATAACACGCAAATGGATTACAGCAACCTGAAAGCACAACAGGTTATGAAAACGATTCAGTCACTGCAGGACAATTACAGGATCGCTTTAACGCTGTTTCTGATAGAAGGATATGATCAGGAAGAAATCAGCCAGATCATGGGAATAACAGAAATGAACTGCCGGACAATGATTAGCAGGGCAAAAGATAAATTACGAATAAAACTAAATGAAGCCGTAAGATGAAAGAGGAAAAAGACAACTTAACAACGCTGTTTAACCGGTTGGAAAAAGACTGGGATTTTGAAGAACCGGAATCAGGACACCAGGAGCGTTTTTTTGATAAGATACAACAGAAAAAGAAAACCAGATATTGGATGCCGGTAACTGTAGCGGCTTCCGTTATCCTGTGTATAGGGTCATATTTTATGTATTACCAGCACCAGACTCCGGCAGCAAAAGAATGGGCAGATACTTCTCCGAAAGTACAGGAAATACATTTCTATTTTACAGCGATCATTGACAATGAATTGGAAAAAGTAACGGAACGCGATACACCCGAAAACAAAAAAATCATAGCAGATGCGATTATACAGATGCAAAAACTGGATAGCGATTATGAAAAAATTAAGCTCGAGCTTCTTCATAATGGTGAAAACAAGCAGCTGATTTTTGCAATGCTCACCAATCTGAAAACAAGAATATCCTTTTTGGAAGATGTATTGCATCAAATAGACAATAATAACAAACTAAATAAGAAATCACATGAAAACAATATGCTCTAAAATAATGCTGTTTCTTTTAATAGTACCGTCTTTCCTTATTGCAGGTAATGGCAATCCGGGTAAATACAGCAAAGAAAAAAAGATTGAAAAAACATATTTAGTAAACCCGGATGCCCATCTGGAAGTCAGCAACAGCTTTGGAAACATTTATGTGACGACCTGGAATGAGGCTAAAACGGCCATTGAAGTATTCATTAAGGTTAGCGGCAACAACGAAGCGGCTGTTAACAAAAGAATAGAGGCAATCCGTATTGATCTGGAAGCTTTGAAAAACAGGATAACGGCCACAACGGTTCTGGATAAAATGGGTGAAAGCAAATCCAATTTGAGTATCGAAATCAATTATACGATTAAAATTCCCAAAAACGGAAGCGTAAAACTGGCAAACAAATTTGGCAATATAACGGTCGATAAACTGCTGGCAGAAGCAAATATCAACTGCCGTTACGGTAAGCTTACGGCTAGTGAACTGCTTGGCAGCCGCAATACTATCGAGATAAGCTATTCCAGTGCTTCAACTATCGGTTACCTGAAAGAAGGTGTGCTGACAGCCAATTATTCGGATTTTACACTGAATAAATCCGATAAATTAAACCTGGTGAACAACTATACACAGGCAAAAATCAAAGAGGTCAATGTACTGGATTTTAAATCAAAGTACGGCGGGCTTACTATTGGCAGTGCCGACCTGGTTAAAGGGAATGGCGATTACACAACAATGGTTTTCGGACAGCTTTCAAAAGATATCGCGCTTACGTCCGATTACGGGCAGATAACGATTAATGGGATAGAAGCAAAAGCGAATAATGTGAGCATAATTTCCAGATATACCGGAATTACAATCGGTCATGCCGATAACTATCCTTTTAATTATAATTTTGAGCTCACGTATGCCGATTTAACGGACAATTCCGGTCTGGATGCCAACAAAACAACGGTTAAAAATACGACTACCTATACCGGATTTTACAAGAAAAGCGGTGCCAACACGATGACGATTAAATCTACTTACGGCAACGTAAAAATCATGAAAATGTAAGCGGAAATTACGACAGCCTTAAACAGGCCAACCCTTCGTCGTTAACCCTGATAGTTTCCTGTTTTTTAAGAACATCCGTTCCGGATGCGGGAAACTATTGCCGGTGCCGAAACAACAGGACTACACCATGTACCCTCTTTTGATAAAGAACAGGACAGGAAGACTATTGCCGTAAAACAACTAAAAGACTGTTTCGAAGCGGAACAGCCGTAACCTCAAAAAATCAAAACAAAATATGCGTCTACTTTTTATTGTAATAGCCCTTGTTGCTGTTTGGAGTAGGGCACAAGCCCAATATACGGTTTCCGGAAGAATTGCCGGTTCAGTCGATCTGGCGGAAATTCTGCTGCAAACAAACGACAGCCTGATCGTAAAAAAAGAATTCTCCGATGAAAAAGGCAATTTTAAAATAATAGCAGCTGAAGGCAATTATACGCTTAAAATTAACCGGCTTGGCAAAACGGTTTACCACAGCCCACTGCAGCTGGACAAGAATATCGATTTAGGCGACCTGAAAATTGGAAATACAGAAGTATTACAGGAGGTGGTCATCGAAAAGAAGAAAAAACTCATCGAACGGAAAGTGGACCGGCTGGTTTTTAATGTCGAAAACAGCGTTGCTTCCCAGGGAATGGATGCCACACAGGCTTTGAGCAATACCCCGATGGTAAAAGTAGATGCGAATAACGGGATTTCGATTGTTGGGAAAAGTGGTGTTTCGGTTATGGTCAACGACCGGATGCTAAACCTTTCGGGAAGTGAACTGGTCAATTACCTGCAAGCACTCCGTTCAGACAATATTGCCAAAATAGAAGTGATCACAACGCCTCCGGCAAAATATGAAGCCCAGGGAAATAGCGGTATCATTAATATTATCCTTAAAAAGAATCCGGTTTTGGGATGGAGCGGAAATGTATCGTCCACCTATGTGCGCAAAACATTCAACGGTTATATAAACATTGCAGCCTTGAATTACCAGTCGGAGCGGTTTAGTACTTCGTTAAAGCTGCGGCATTACGACCGTAAAAAGAAATCGGTAGAACGAACCAGTGTTCAGGGCGATAATTCGGTTTACAGTACGGATGTCCGGGAAGATATGAATAAGGGAATAGGCGGGAACCTGAGTCTGGATTATGCGCTGTCTGAAAAATCTAAAATAGGCGCTATTTATGATTTTAATATGGGGAAACTCAATATGGATATTCATAATGCGTCCATTTATAAAACCGGAAGCGAGACAGATTCACTGCTGACAACCAATTCGCAACACCGCTATAATGTTCCGTCACATACGCTGAGTGTATTTTATGAACAAAAACTGGATACTTTAGGCAAAAAGCTAAACATTACCGGGAATTATTTTTCCAACATTCCGGATAACAAAATAAACTTCCGGACACTGAATACACAAACGGAGCAAAGCACAACTGTTCGCAATTACAGCGTCATTGATTATGCCATCTGGTCCGGTCAGGCCGATCTGGTATTGCCATACGACTGGGTCAATCTGGAAACCGGAACAAAATATACACTATTCCGGAATGCTTCCGATATTCAGTATTTCAACTTTTTACAGCATGAATATGTACTGGATCCGAACAACAGCAACCTGTTTCGTTACAATGAGCAAAATCTGGCAGGCTATCTCAGTATGCATAAAAACTTCAGTGAGCAGTGGTCGGCAAAAGCGGGGCTGCGTTATGAATATTCCATTATTGAAGGCTTGACGCCGGCAACAGGAGAGAAGACAACAAAGCATTACGGGAAATGGTTTCCGTCGCTATATGTGGTTTACAAACCCACTAATAATCACGCACTTTCTGTTAATTATTCCAGACGGATCAACAGGCCGTTTTTCAGAGCATTGAACCCATACCGCTGGTATTCCAATACCTATACTTATGCAGAAGGAAATCCGTTGTTGCAGCCGTCCTATAACGACAATATAGAATTGGGCTATTCGTTTAAAAATAAACTATCGTTTACGCTTTACCAGCAATTCAGTGACGATAATTACGGACAGGTAGTAAACTTTAATGACGGCTATAAAATTGTAGGCTACCAGAATTATTTCCGCGAAAGCAAAACCGGGTTAACGGTGAATTATGTTGATACGTTTTTCAGCCTCTGGGAAAGTTCCGTAAATCTGAATACCTATCACACCCAAACGAAAGGGCTATATGCTGACATTGTGGGGCAGCAGTCGTTTTCCTTTTACTATACGACCAATAATACGATAACGTTAAATAAGGATAAAACCATGTTCCTGTTGCTTAATTTCTGGCAGGCATTACCGTACACCTATGGAAATTCCTATATAAAGGGTTCCTATGAGTTTTCTCCCAGTTTAAAAATGGCGCTATTGGATAAAAAGTTACAGGTTAATGCCGTTATAAACGATGTATTCCGTTCCGACAGAGGCAGAGGAAATACCACCTATACAACCATCAGCACAACATACGATAACTATTATGACGGGCGGACACTTACGCTGAGCGCAACCTATAATTTTGGTAACAACAAAGTAAAAGGCGCTACAAGCAACATTAAGTTTGACGAAAAAAACAGGGCAAATTAACAATAAGAGTTTTCAATCATCAATCAAATCAAATCAAAACCTGTTTTTAATTGTTTAGGCTTTTAATGTAGTTTTTCACGAGTGTCAGCCCTGCGGTATCGGTAACGGTGGTTCCTAATTTAGGCATGTGGAAATCCCCTTTGGTTTCCATACGGTAAATAATATTGAGTTTGTTTATGGCAATACCGCTTTTCCCGAAAGGAACGGCATAGTCCAGTTTTAGTGTCTGATTACCGGCCATTCCACCCGGATTGTGGCAGTGGGCACAATTGAGGTCCATATACGCCCGGGCACGTTGTTCCAACGGAATGCCGGTATCGTTATAATTGGGTAATGCGGTAATTTTTGGGGAAGCAGTGGTATTGTTTAGCAAACCTTTGGCCTGCAGTACATCCAGTTGGTTGTGCTGTTTTCCATCCAGTATTACCATCCGGTTGAGGTTGCGCATTTTCGGACCGATTGGCAGTAAAACATCGCCAGCACGATGGCAGGAAGTACAGGCTGTGGCCGACGGAATCTGGTAGTTAATCACTGTATTGTCGGTCAGGTTTACGGTTACGGTAGCACCTTGTGTAATCAGGAATGCTTCCGTTTGTTCGCGGTTCCATTGGTAGGTAACCGCATTCCATTTGGAATTTTTAAGCAGCAAAACACGGGTTTCGATCAGCTGTCTTTTGTTGTTGGCCAACGGGTAATAAAATGTTTTGGCAAGCAATGTCCCTTCCGGAAATAGAGGAAGTCCGTTGTCTTTAACAACTAGTTTTGTTCCTTTTGGGAGCCGTATAAGCCGTTGTTTTTCGGCATGATCGGTAAACAAGGTAGCCGAAAGTTCCAGTACTTCCAAACCTTCAGCCGGGGTTAAAAGCGACATCGGACCGGCAAACAGCCGTAAAGCCGACAGTTTTTTCGGGAAGGCATAGCTGTTTTGAATGGGGCGGGAGCCCTGTACACTAAAGTAGGTAACGGTAACACTAAAAAGCAGCAATAACACGACAACCCATTTGGCATTTTTCATGGCTTAATCGGTATCTTTTATTTTACGAAGCAGGGTATGGTCAATATAAAATGTGCCAAACGGAATAACACAGGCGAGTAAAACTTTCCAGGTGGTTTCCCGGAAGGTCCATTTTTGCTGGACGCCAACGCTTAAGACATTGAACACAAAAAGAAGAAATAAAGCCCCGTGAATCGGACCTAAGGTTTTTGACAGTTCCGGATGGTTTAGAAAATATTTAAAAGGAACGGCGATAAAAACTAATGCCAAAAGACTAATGCCCTCCAGAAAAGCAATGATCCGTAAACGGCCGATAGCGGATTTGAAATAGTGCAGCATGATTTAAAAAGGTCTTAAAAGTGGTCGGTTGGCTAAAGGTGAAAAAGGCCATGGAATAGCAATGAAGATAATCACAAGGGCTATGAAAAACCAAACGAGCATCGTTTTGAATTTGTCCCGGTCTGCTGTTACTCTTTTTGCTTTGGCAGAACCGATGGAGATAAAAACGATGGCGAAAAACATCAGGACAATATGAATAGCACCAAAAAACAGTGCTTCGATGGTCAGCTTATCCGTTTTGTAGGTATCATAAAAATAGGTCACAAACGGGCTTTGGGTATACAGCAGCATCCCGATTACCAACTGGATATGGGAAAGTGTTGCGGTCCAGTGCCGGATCGCATTGTCGGTTTTGGTGAACACCGTTTGTTTGTAATAACCTGTAAACGATCTGAAAAGGGCGAGTAATAAGGCGAACAAAACCAGCCATCGGAACAGGGAATGAAATTGTAGTAATAAAGTATACATCACCGTTGTTTTTATATGGTGACAAATGTAAATAAAAAAACATACTAATTAGTATGTTTTTAAAAAAGATTCATTTTAAAATAATGGAATTCAGCGCAATTTGTTTGTGCTTAGTATAATTCCTGTTATATTTAGGAACCTTTTAAACAGCAATCAGCAACAGTATGGCAAAACAGAAATTAGCAGTATTTTTTTTCTTTTTATGGGCAGTAATGGCTGCACAGGATAATAAAACAACAATTATCGCCACGGATGTTACCAACTTCTGGAATGCCTACGATAAAATAACGGCAACAACAGACAGCGTTAAGCAGTATGATATACTGCAAAAAATGTATTTTGATAAAGGAACCGAAGGCCTGAAAAACATAATGCAGGCAAGGAGTTATACTGCTAAAGACTATATAAAGGCAATAAACAATTATCCTGAGTTTTGGAAATCGATCCGGAAAAACACCCTTAAAACAAAAAAGCTGGCTTCGGAGATTGAGCATGACATCGCCAGGCTAAAAGCAGCTTATCCGGCTTTGCGCCCGGTTCCGGTCTATTTTACAATAGGAGCTTTCCGGACCAATGGTACCATTTTGGACAATACGGTATTGATTGGCAGTGAAATGGCCCTGGCAGATAAAGCTACCGTGATTAGTGAGCTGCCGGAAAACCTGCATTATTTTTATAAAACGTTTACTCCGATTAAAGAAATAGGTCTGTTGTGTACGCATGAGTATGTGCATACCCAGCAAAAAACACTAACGGGCAGCTTATTATACTATTGCCTGTATGAAGGTGTAGCGGAATTTGTTTCGACAAAAGTAACCGGAAAGCCTGCTGCCACACCAGCCATCGCTTTTGGAAAAAAGCATGAAAAAGCGGTCCGGGAACAGTTTGAAAAGGAGATGCAGGTAATGGACAACACCTATAACTGGATTTGGGGCATAAACCAAAACGACTTAAAAGAAAGGGATCTGGGTTATTATATCGGCTACGCGATATGCGAGCGCTATTATGAAATGGCGGCAGACAAAAAACAGGCGCTTAAGGAAATGATAGAACTGGATTATACCCATGAGAAAGAAGTAGCTGCTTTTGTGGATAAAACAAAATTCTTTTCCCGCACTTTAGCGCAGATGGAAACGGATTATGACAACGCACGGCCGCAGGTTGTCAGCGTCACCCCGTTTTCAGACGGAAGTAAAAATGTAAGCCCCGGACCGGTTCGCATTACCCTTCACTTTTCGGAGGTCATGCATAAAAATTTCAGGGGATTCGATTTCGGCCCGTTGGGAGAAGAACATGTTTTGCGGGTGGCCAATGTTATCGGATTTTCGGAGGATGGAAAGTCATTTACCTTTGAAGCCGATCTAAAACCCGGGAAACACTATCAATCCTATGCAACCAGCCGTTTCAGAACGGTTGACGGTATTCGCTTAAAACCGTATCTGATAGACATACAGACCGCTGAATAAATTTGAAATATGAAGAAAAATATAATCATTGCCTTTTTGTTGTTCATTCCGGTAGCCGCCTGCCTGGCACAATCCGGCATTTATACCAATACCGTTTTTCTCCGTCAATTGTATCAGGACAAGTCTTACCTGAGGGAAAAAGACAGTATCAGTACTGTTTTCCGTAATGCTTTACCCGGTCATTGGGGAGAATTTGTAAAAGGCGTAGACGAAGACCTGGTTACCCGGCAAAAAGTACTGGCTTTAACCTTTGATGCCTGCGGCGGACCGCATGGCGATGATTTTGATAAAGAACTCATTGCCTTTTTAGAACGGGAAAAAATTCCGGCAACCTTATTTGTTTCCGGAAAATGGATCGATGCCAATCTGGAAACCCTGAAACAGCTAAGCAAAAATCCGCTTTTTGAAATTGAAAACCACGGACTGAATCACCGTCCCTGTTCGGTTGACGGGGAAAGTGAATATGGAATAAAGGGCACACCCGATGTTCCGGATGCTTTTGATGAAATAGAAGCAAATGCCCGAAAAATAAAAGCAATTACCGGAAGACGTCCTGTTTTTTACCGTTCGGCTACAGCCTATACCGACGAATCCTGTGCGAAAATTGCCCGTTGCCTTCATACGACCATCATCAGTTTTGATGTGCTTTCCGGTGATGCGATCCCTTTTTCGCCGGTAAAAACAATTGTCAATAATGTCCTGACTACCGTAAAACCGGGTGCCATTATCATCATGCATTTTAACCGCCCGAAGTGGAATACGTATGAAGCGCTGAAAGTAATCGTACCGGAACTCAAAAAACAAGGCTATTCTTTTGCGCAGCTAAAAGACTATCCGCTCAAAGGACGATAATTAGTTTTGAATGGCTGGTTTCAGACTGTCTAAATAAGCTTTTAACTGGTCGAGGTAGCTGTTGTAATAACTTCTTCCGCCTATTTTTCCCAGGTTGCGGATACCGCCATAGCCCGAAATGATAAAAACGGCAACCTGTTCGGCATTGGTTTCCGGTTTAATAAGCTGCCTGCTTTTTGCTTTATCAATGCTGGTTACGATAGCCGCTTTCCAGTCGAACATTAAAAGGGAAAGCGCTTTGTTGAATGTCTCGCTTAACGGGGCAATTTCTTCAATCAGGTTAATGGCAGGACAGCCGTATTTCACATCAAAAAAAGTAGTATCCTGAAGCAGATTTGTCATCATTAAATAGATCTCGTCCATTGGATGTTCTGCTTCAATGAGCGGCCTGATCATAATGGTATGCATTTCCGGACGCATGTGTTCCCGGATCAGTGCCAGTGCCATTTCTTCTTTGCTTTTAAAATGATAATAAAAAGCCCCTTTGGTGACCTGTGTTGTAGCCAGTATCTCATCAATACTGGTTGCCTGATAACCTTGCCGGTAAATCAGATCAAACGATTTCTGAAGAATGGTCATTCGGGTATTTGCAGCTTTCGACATAAGATACTGATTGGTATGATTTGACGAAGGTAGTATAAAATTACCGGGGACTCAAAAAAACCGGTAGTATTCATAAACGCTGTCCGGCGGATTATTTCCAGAAAGGTTTTGTCTTCAGGTGTTTGGTATCCCAGTTTTTTTCATTGCGGAAATAATGCTGCAAAGCGATGCAGGCTTCCGGATGACCGGTAATATAAGCAAGGGGCAAAAAGCAAAAGGCAAGGGGTAAAAGGCAAAGGGCAAAAAGCAAGGGGCAAAGGGCAAGCCGGAGCTATATATGAGTCGTCCTAAAATAGGTTGACAGATTTTAGAATAAAAATATATTAACCAGTCAGGTTTACCTGGCTGGTTTTTTCATGTATAAAATTAGGCGTTTTCATCATTAAACTCAAATGAGGTCTTTTAGCATTATACGTTTCTATCGCTGTTTTTATAAGCTTTCCTAAAGTCTGACCATCTTTGCATTTATAAAACAAGAATTCGTTTTTTAAAATTCCGTTTATTCTTTCAGCTAAAGCATTTTGATAACAATCATATCCGTCAGTCATAGAGGGTGTAATACCGTTTTTAGCTAATACTTCCTGATAAATTTTAGAACAATATTGTAATCCTCTATCGGAGTGATGTATCAGGGGTAATGTTGATTTCCTATTCTGTATAGCCATTTTTAATGCCTGTACCACATTTTCAGAACTCATATCATCACTCAGCTTATACCCCATTATTTTTCTGCTATAAGCATCAGTAACTAAAGACAGATAATGGGTTTTCCGGGATGATTTGACATAAGTGATGTCGCTTACATATACCTGTTCAGGACGTTTAATCTCACACTCTTTCAAAAGATTTTCGTACTTGTGTAGCCAATGTTTAGAATAGGTAGTTTTAGTGTAACTCTTCATTGGTTTAACAAGTAACTTCTCCCTTCTTAGATAACCAAATAAGGCATCACGACCTATCTTTACACCCTGTTGATCAAATTGCTTCGAAAGTAGGTAATATAGTTTACGTGTCCCTATACGTGGCATTTCCAATCGCAAAGAAAGAACCAGATGCTTTACTTTGAGTAACTCAGATTCCCGATCGAGGATTCTTTTTTGTTCCTGATATATAGCTTGCCTACTTATCCCAAACAATCGGCAACTTTTGGACAAACTTATTCCTGCTCCTTCCCGGAGTCGGAAGATGGTTTGGGAGAAAACTTTTTTCGGATCTGGGTTCCGTACTGACTATCAGAAATGTCGATCATCGTATTGAGAATCTTATTTCGAAGTTTCTCACCTGCCAGTTCTTTCTCTAATCGTTTAATAATCTGAGCCGGGGTTTCTTTAGATTTAGACATAAATAACAGATTTGGTTTACTCCAGTCTAAGTTACCATATTTTCGCAGCCAAACCAAAACAGTACTTCTGCCTTGGATACCGTAAACAGTTTGAGCCTGTTTATAGGTCATTTCGCCTTGTTCAACTCGGGAAACTACAGCTAATTTAAAAGCCATATTATAATCCTTTTGAGTACGCTTAACTCGCGTTGTTGTTGTGTCTTTCATAATAAGTCGATTTTGTGTCAACTTATTTCAGGACGGGACAATACTAATAAAAAAACCTCATCGCTTGTATGAGGTTTTTTTTTGTACTGGTGTCCTTTATAAATCTAGTTAATTAGTTTTACATTAGTTGCCGTTGGTCCTTTTTTACCGGTTTCGACTGTGAAGGATACTTTGTCATCTTCTTTAATACGGTCAATTAACCCTGTAGAGTGTACAAAGCATTCTTTATTCTCATCATCGTGTTTGATGAAACCATACCCTTTTTCTTCATTGAAAAATTTTACTGTACCTGTAATCATTGTGCTGTTTTTTAAAAATTATAATGGTAAATCTAAATATAAAAATTAACAAATTGTTACGTATAATTACGGAATTCGACAAAAATCAGAATTTATTTTTTTAGAGTTATTCGGGCATATAATTGGGTGGGACAGCTATTATGGAACGGTTAGCTGTATTTTAATTCATCATGGCTTTTGGGAGGCATTCTGAAAAAAACGCTTACTTTTGAACGGTTTTTTATACGATTATGTTAGAGATTATTTATCAGGACGATTATTTAGTAGCAATCAACAAACCGCACGGGCTTTTGGTGCACCAGTCTCCTATTGCAAGGGATGCTTCCGAATTTGCGATTCAGCTGCTGCGGGATCAGATCGGCAAAAAAGTATATCCTGTTCACAGGATTGACCGTAAAACATCCGGGATATTGCTTTTTGCACTGGATAAGGAAGTAAATAAAAGTCTAACGGAACAGTTAACCTTAAAAACCGTTGAAAAAAAATACTGGGCCATCGTGAGAGGGTTTACTCCGGAGGAATTGCACATCGACTATCCGTTATATAAAGACAACGGTGTGCTACAGGAAGCACAGACTACCATCAAAACGCTGGCACAAACAGTATTGCCCATTCCGTCCGGAAAACACGATACTTCCCGGTATTCCTTTATAGAGGCTTCCCCGTTAACCGGAAGAATGCACCAGATCCGCAAACACCTGGCGCATGTTTTACACCCGATTATCGGCGACCGTCCTCACGGCTGTAACAAGCAAAACAAGATATGGCTTGAAAAATTTGAGATGAATACGATGCTGTTGCATGCTCAAAAACTGGTTTTTACACATCCCGTTACAACTAAAGAAGTGGTGCTTACCGCCCGTCCGCATAAAGAATTTCTAAGATCGGCCGGTATACTGGGTTTTGAAATGGATAAAACCGGTGGGGTTACTGCTGCAGTATCAGAAAATTAATTGCAATTACGCAAAGTTTTCACGACTTTGCGTAGCAGACTACTTAAACCTTTTAATCTTTAGGTTTATGTTTATGAGGTTTTAAAGTAGGATGCTTTGGCTTGTTGTCCGGTGTAACACGCTGTCTTTTATCATCCTTTCCTTCCTCTGTTTTTCTTTTTGGTCCGGGTTTAATTGCTTGGATTGTTTCCATGATACTTGTTTTTATGTACTATTAATATTATTACGCAATGCCAAATAAAAGCAAATAAATCGCTGTGTAATTACGGGAAACCATAATTCAATCATACTAACAAACCTGTGGATTTTCAATATTTTATTTAGTTTTGCTAAGCAACACTACAAGTAGCGGAAAGTTTATAAAAACCGATCTCTATAAAAAATGAAGAATAGGATTAAAATTTTGAGAGAAGAGAGAAATATGACTCAAAATGAACTTGCCGAAAAGTCAGGGCTTTCCCTGCGAACCATCCAGCGGATTGAAGCCGGGAATGCTCTCAAAGGGTTTACCTTAAAAGCGATTGCCCGATCATTGGAAACCGAACCCGAAAAGCTGCTTGCCGGTAGCGATGAAAATACTGGAATTGACAGGGCAAAATTAATTAACCTTTCGGCTTTATCGGGTCTTGTACTGCCATTTGGCGGGGTGATATTGCCTTTGATTTTAACTTACAAAACAAAGGACGCAAAAAATAAAGAACTGGGAAAAAATATCGTCAGTATTCAGATCCTGCTGAGCCTGATTACATCTGTCCTGATGATCGTAAGTCCGTTTGTTCAAAAAGCATTAGGACTAAAATTCCCGTTGTTTATCCTCTTTTTAATTGCATTTCTTTGTCTGAAACTATGGGTAGTCATCAAAAACGGCATCAGTCTGAATCAAAAAAGTGATTTGTGTATCCGGTTGAAAAACAGTTTTTTATAAAAGATGTCATAAAGATGTCATAAAGATGTCATAAAGATGTCGTAATGTTTTTACCGTAAAACTGAATGGTAATGCTGAATCTTGCAAAAAAATAGCAGCATGAAAACATTCAGAAAAATAGCATTGGCTATCGTTATCATTATCGTATTATCCCTATCAGGAGGGTATCTTTATTTTGAAAAAAAGTTTGCACCGCCTGAAAATTACCTGAGTGTTTCCGGGTTTACAAAAAACGTGACAATACGGTGGGTTGCTGCCGACGGGAATCCTTATGCCGCCGTGCTGTTACCCGTTCAGCTCGCCGGGATGGACCAGACATTTTATATGCAATTGGATTCGGGTTCCCCAACGACGGTGTTTTATAAAAAAGCATTGGCATCTTTACCGGCAAAATTCCGGAATCAGCTTCAAGGACATAAGAACCCGAACGAAATTTCAACAGGTTTTAACATTGGGAACATGCAGGTGGCTTCGGATCGTTTTACAGTATTGGATTATGGTAATAAGATTGATATTGAACATCCGGATGCCGATAATATCATCGGAACCATCGGAACCGATTTGTTGGAAAAACGGACAATTGTACTGGATTTTAAAAACAGTTTATGTTCCTTCACAACAGACATCCGGGATGGTGAATTTACCGGACTGGAATTTAAAAAACGCAGGATTATATTTCCGGCGACAATCGGAAATGAAAGCCTGAAATTGCTTTACGATTCGGGAACCAGCGGCTATGAGCTGATTACGAATAAAAAGGAATGGGAAAGCTATAAAACGCCGAATGGAAAAATAAAGACAGAAAAAGGCAATTCCTGGGGGAATATACTAACCGTTAGATCCGCTCCAGCAGCTCTCAAAATAAAAATAGGGAACCGGGAGCTGAAGCTTTCCGAAGTGACCTATATAGAAGGAACATCGGCAATGCAGAACTTTTTAATGAAAAGATCCGGAATGCAGGGAATGACCGGGAATAAACTTTTTATAAACCACAAACTGATTTTAGACTGTAAAAACAAAAAATTTAAAATAGAATAACGGTTTGAATTGTATTTTGTAAAAACAAGTCAGGAATCAAAAGGATATATTCAGTGCTTTTCTTTAGATTTGTTTTATAGCCGGTTTAAAGGCAGCATCCTAAAAAACAAACAAGTACTGCTCTCAAAAAAGGAGTATGAAAAAAAAGAATATTATGCGATTTTTCTTAGTATTGCAGGAATAATAGCGAATATATTTTTTTTCTGTTATGAAAGGAAAAAATACCTGAGAAAGAAAAAGCCACAGGCAATTAGTTTTTTTAGGCATAGTAAAATTAAAAACCGCGATAAACAATAAAAATATGAATATGAAAAATTTATATGGCATTTTGCTGATATGCACTGTACTGACAGGTTGTGGCAATGTTTCACAACAGGATCCTGTTCCGGCTCACGATAGTTTTACGATGCCTTCTAAACAAGTTGGCGAAACAAGAACGATTAATGTCTGGACGCCGGCAACCTATAAGACCGATACGATTTCATTGCCGGTTATGTATATGGCAGATGGTGGTTTAAAGGAAGATTTTCCGCATATAGCCAATACCATTGCGGCACTCGTAGCAGCTAAGGCTATTCCGCCGGTAATTCTGGTAGGGATTGAAAATACGCAGCGGGCAAGAGATCTGACCGGGCCAACCGAAGTAGCAAAAGATAAAGAAATAGCCCCGGTTGTAGGCGGTTCAGAAAAATTCAGAGCCTTTATAAATGATGAATTGTTTCCGGAAATAGACAAACGCTATCGGACTTCCGGTAAAAAAGGAATACTTGGAGAATCGGCATCAGGACTTTTTGTAGTGGAGACATTTTTCCTGAAACCCGAAATGTTTGACTATTATATCGCCTTTGACCCGTCATTGTGGTGGAACAATCATGCTTTGGTAAGGACTTCAAAAGAACATTTGGCTAAGTTCCCGCCAACGGCAAAAAGATTTTGGTTTGCCGGTTCGGATGCCGCGGATATTGCCCCTTATACAAAGGAATTGTCGGATATTTTAAAAAGTGAAAATCCTGCCGGTATAAAATGGAACTATGCAGACGAACCAACAGAAACACACAAAACAATTTTCAGGGCAACAAAAGAAAAAGCGATAAAATGGACGTTGGGCAACAATTAAAAAGCATAATAACAGAATCAGCATTACGTTTTAATACGCTAAAATAGTTTGTCAGATATCAGAATTTGTGTTTTTATTTTAAAAGCGAAACCTTTTAGTTATTATTCTTTCGGAACCCTAAAAAAAGTTTGTTCGTTTTATGCTAAAGAGTAACTTTAGCAGGCTAAAATAAAAATATGAAAAACATTGCGCTTGCTTTTTCAGGTGGCGGCTTTAGAGCGGCAGCCTATAGTTTAGGGTGTCTGTCGTACCTGAACCGTGTACCGTTTGACGGAAAACCCTTATTGCACAATGTGACTTATATTTCTTCGACTTCCGGCGGCAGTATTACAAATTTACTGTACAGCGCTTTTCTGTTTGAGAAAAAACCGTTTGAGGCCTTTTACAAATTCCTTTCCGAAAAATTGGATGGGGATATCCTTTTGGGGGAAGCTGTCAAAACCTTGGGCGACCGGTCGCAATGGAAAGACCGGCCGCAAAAAAGCGTTAACCTGATCAATGCTTTCAGCCTCGTATATGATCAATTGCTGGAAGGAAGAACTTTTGGCTTGTTTTCGCATCCCGATCCGGCCACACATCTGGAAGAGATCTGTATCAATGCAACGGAATTTTCAAACGGTTTGCCGTTTCGCTTTCAGTCGCAAAACCGGACCGAAGGTTTTTCGAACGGGAAGATCGGGAACCGCTATATTTATTTTAAACCAAAGAGCAGGGAAGTGGCTTATAAAATGAAGCTTGCCGATATATTAGCCTGTTCGTCCTGTTTCCCTTCCGGATTTGAACCGATGATTTTTCCGAACGATTTTACCTATGCCGGCATTGATACAGCAAGTCTGGAAGATGCCATCACCTATAAAGAAAACGAATATACCCTTGACGACTACAATAGTGCCGACTTTTTTAAGAATAAAAATTTTGAAAAAAAGCAGTTTGGCATTATGGATGGCGGTATTACCGATAACCAGGGAATCGGATCCTTTTTAAAAGCCGACCAGCGGAGAAGTAAAGAGAAAAAATTTGACCTGTTTATCAGTTGCGACGTCAGCAGCTATTTAATGGACGCCTATACCTTACCGGTGTATACCCGCCGATGGTATAACGATTTCACGCTGCAAAAACTGGGGTATTGGGTTTTAGGGATTGGTTCCGTTTTACCGCTCATGCTGCTGTTTCTGGATGACTGGAAGCCCTGGCACTATGTGGTGGGAACCTTAACCGGAATTTTTAGTGTGGTGGTATTGGGATATGGCTTCTCCTTTCTGGTAAAAGCCGTTTCCGATGAAAAAGAAAGCTCCGGCTCCTGGAACACCGTTTTTAGAAAATATAAAAGTGTCTTTTTCCGGCTGCGGTTTGATATCCTGAAACAAATGGTATTGTCACGGGCAAAATCAGTATTCATCCTGGCGAATGATGTCTACCTGAAACAGATCCGGAGAATGTACTATGAAGGACTTTTTTCCAATAAAAAATACAGAAGCAAAGTAATTCAGAATACAATTTATGATCTGAGCAGTGCCAAATTTCCACCGGAAGCCAAATCCAGTGATTCGCTGCATCCCTCTCCAAAAATGATAGCGGTAGCCGAAAAAGCCCGTACCATGAGCACTACCTTATGGTTTGATAAAAAACATCAGGCAGAAAAACGAAAAGAATGTATTATTGCTACCGGGCAGTTCACCACCTGCTATAACCTGCTGCACTATATAAAAGAGATGGATATAACTTTAAAAACGGATGCTGTATTACAGCTGGAGCGCACTTTGCTGCAGGATTATGAAGCTTTTAAAGAAAACCCTTTCTGGCTGATGGAAGCCTGATCAGGGCTGTTCGTTAATAAACGCCGCCGTACGTTCCAATGCCAGCTTACCGGCTTCCGTGTCCAGATCAAACTGGTATTCGTGCGGCAGCTTCGGTGTGTAAGTTTTTGGAAAGAACAGACTGTCTACCGTTACGCCAAGCCGGCCAAGATGCTGGGCGAGTACCTGCGACTGCAATAGCAGACTGTCGCCGTTTCCGGCAGAAATAAATGTCGCCGGGAAATCTTTGGTTACATAACGGTTCACGGAGGCCAGTGCAAAATCGGGATGGGTAGTAAAATCTTTAGTACCGCAGTAGGCCCATAAAATCGATTTTGCCAGTCCGTTAAACCCGGTTTCTATATCAATTTTACCAAGATCATAAGGACCACAATACAACAATACGCCGGTTAAAGCTTTTTGGGCGATAGCCGGTTTTATTCCCATACCCGCAGCATATGCCGGTGAGGTACAGATTGCCGCCAGCTGGGCAGTGATATGTGCACCGGCAGAATCACCGGCGAGTACCATTCGGTTGGGAGTAATGTGCAGCTGCCGGCTGTTTTGAAGCAGGTAGCCTAAAGCAGTATTGAGCTGTTTTACCGGTGTGGGATAATGAGCAGCCGGAGCTAAGGCATAATCGATCGCAACGACCGTAAACCCTTTTGAAGCCAGAATCTTACAGTAATTGGCAAGCTGTTCCTTATTCCCGGATAACCATCCGCCGCCATGTGTCCAGACAATGGTGGCCGATGACGAAGCTGCCGCCGGATAGTAAACATCCAGCCGGGCATCACTGTCCGCAGCATCATATTGCCGGTTGTATAAAGCGGTAATACCGGCAGGGACATATTTTTCGAGGTTTCCGGACTTTTTTTCGGCTCCGGCATCAAAAGCATAACGGAGTACCAAAGCTGTCGGCCAGGGACTGACTTTATAAGCGGTATAGCCTATGATTCCGAGTAGCAGCAGCGTACTGAGTAAGCGGAACAGCAATTTTTTAAGATGGAATCCCTTTTTCATAACAGCAGGAATTTAAAGTCTGGCGAATGTTATTATCCGGTAGCCGTTTTCAATTAATTGATCTTTCAAAACACTTTTACGGACGACATTATATTGGATTCTAGCGGCTTAGGGCTTCTTTTTAATCAGGAAAGAAAAGCTCCTGTCAAATATAAACAATTCTGTTTTTCCTGTTAAAATTTGTGGCTCTAAATAAAAGGAACTACATTTAATAGTGAATTTTAGAGAATCTCAAATGAGTATCGATTTCTGGACGACACATTGGAGTAGCCTGCTGCTGGCAATTTACTATTTAATAGTATTTGCCGTTTGCTGTATCGTGATCTATAATACCAAGTCGCCGGCAAAAGCATCGGCCTACCTGTTATTGGTGACCTTTTTACCGGTAGCCGGAATTTTTGTGTATTTCTCTTTCGGATTTAACTACCGCAAACGCGAGATCTATTCCAAAAAAATAATCAGGGATGACAACCTGCTTCATCAGGTTATCCGGGCGATTAATGATAATTCCATAAAGATTCTGAATGAGAATAGTACGGTTTTCGGCAATTTCGACAGGGTTGCCAGGATGATCCTGAAAAATGAAAACAGCCTGGTATCCGACAATAACAAGATTGACCTGCTGATTAACGGAGAACAGAAATTTCCACGGCTGAAAGAAGATTTGCAGCAGGCAAAACACAACATCCACCTGGAATATTACATTTATGAAGATGATATTATCGGAAATGAGATTGCGGCCATTTTAATCCAAAAGGCGGCCGAAGGTGTAAATGTCCGTTTTGTATATGATGCTTTCGGAAGTTCCGGAATTAAAAAATTAGCCGGGCGCCTGCGGGCAAACGGTGTAGAGGTATATCCGTTTTATAAGATCATTTTTTCACTGCTGGCCAATCGGGTCAATAACCGGAACCACCGGAAAATTGTGGTTATTGACGGCCGGATCGGTTATGTGGGTGGTATCAATATCAGTGATAAATACAGCAACGAAAGACGTCTTGAAAATGATCTTTACTGGCGGGATATGAGCATCCGGATTGAAGGAACGGGTGTTTACAACCTGCAATATACTTTCCTGAGCGACTGGAATTTTGCTTCGGGACAATCCTTACAACCGGAAGAAGCGTTTTTTCCGGCGGGTTTAAACCGGGAAAATTTCGGGGATAAGATTGTTCAGACCGTTGTGAGCGGAGCCGATTCTAAAATACCATCCATCATGTTGTCGATGGCGCAGTGTATCGCCATTTCCAGGAAAGAAGTGTTTTTAACCTCGCCCTATTTTATTCCGGATGAAACGATACTGAATGCGATAAAAGTTGCCAGCCTTAGCGGTGTGGATGTCAAAGTACTGGTTCCCGGAATTTCCGACTCCCGTATTGTCAATGCGGCTTCCAGTTCCTACTATAAAGAACTGCTGGAATCGGGTGTGGAAGTGTACCGCTATCAAAAAGGATTTGTACATGCCAAAACGATGGTTTGCGACAGTCAGCTGAGTATGGTGGGCTCTGCCAATATGGATTTCAGAAGCTTTGATCTGAATTTTGAAGCCAATGCCATTATTTACGATCCGGAACTCTCTGGAGTACTGCGGGAACAGTTTTTAAAGGATCTGGAAGATGCCGAGAAAATCGATCCTTACCAATGGCGCAGGCGCTCCAAAATGGAAAAGTTTAAAGAGCGGCTGGTACGATTGGCAGCACCTTTAATGTAAAAAATTGCGGTATCGTTTTTTAGCTGTTAAAAAAAGGGAAGATTAACAGTGTTACTATTAATAAAAGATAAGGCGCATGACAAACAATAGTAATTGCTTAAATTTGTGTATATAGAATTATACCCCGAATCCTATGAGTCTGATAGCTGTTTTTAGCGATGTTCACGGCAATCTGCCGGCACTTCGAACGGTAATGAATGATATTGAAAGCCGGAAACCGGACCAGGTATATTGCCTGGGTGATCTGGTTGATTTTGCACCATGGACAAATGAAGTGATTGCGCTGTTGAGAAATTCGCACATTCCCTGTATTATGGGAAATCACGACGAGCGCATTGCCTTTAATTATGATGTTATCCCGCTCAGTAAACACAGTGAAGCGGAAACCATGGCAAGAATTCAGGCTATTGATTATACCCGCAAAACGATTACACCGGAAAACAAACTGTTTTTAGGGAAACTGCCCCGTAAAATAAGACTCACCTATACTCAGCAAGGAGTCGAAAAAGACATACTGCTGGTACATGGCAGTACCAGAAGCAACGAAGAATACATTTATGAAAACCACAGCGAAGCGGACCTGTATGAAATGATGCAGCAGGAAAAAGCAGCAGTGCTAATCATGGGACATACCCATTTATCCTATATCCGCAAGATTCAGCTGGAAAACGGACAACCGGAAAAGCTGGTGCTGAATTGCGGTTCTGTGGGACGTTCCAAAGAAGGCGAATCACAGGCAACTTATTTGCTGCTGCACATTGACGAGCAGACCACAACGGCAGAACTGGTCAAATTAGCCTATCCGGTAGAAGAAACTGCCGAAGGCATTATGGCCAGTGATATTCCGGAGTTTTATGCCAATTACCTGCTGTATCAGAAATAAAACGGTTGTTAAAACCGGATTTCAATAGTTGTTCCTTCTTTTATTTTTGAAACAATATTGATGGTTCCGTTTATGGCTTTCACTCTTTCGGTTATATTTTTTAAGCCCAGCCCCAGCTTTATTTTCAGCGGGTTAAATCCCTGTCCGTTGTCCCATATTCGTATAGTGGTATAGTCGCCGGTTTTCAGTACAGAGACAAAACATTTTTCTGCCCGGGCATATTTATTGACATTTTGTATCGCCTCCTGTACAATCCTGTAAATATTAATCTTGCATTCGATGGTAATGGAAGACCAATCAATGTATTTATCTATAATAGTGTCAAATTTTGTATTGAAATTATTCTGTTGCCCGTTAACCAAGCGGGTAAGGATTTCGGGAAGATTCCGGTCGTCAATAAGCGGGTCATCCATTAAATTGTGGGATATTTTCCGGATTTCGGTTTCCGTTTTTTCCAGCTCCCGGATGAGCTCCGTTTTTTTACTTTCCGGCTCGGCTTGTAACTGTATCAGGTTAAAACGTGTTGTGAATACGCTGTTAATGATCCCGTCATGTAGTTCCATAGCGATACGGTTCCGCTCTTCTTTACGGGCTTTTTCCGTTTCGGCCTGCTGCGCAAAGAACAACCGGTAGATTTTTTCATTGGCCGTTTGCTGTTCCTGAAAATAATTCAATTCCTTATTTTTCATTTTTAAACGGTATATCACCAATAAGGAACCCAGGAAGAAAAAAAGCACACATGATCCAATGATAATCTTGGTGTTCTTGTCGGACAGTATTCTGTTTTCCTCTTCCACCTGTTTGGTTTCATAAGCAATCCGGGCAAAGGTGTTTTTGATCTCCCTTTCCGATTTTTTAATACTGTCATTGAATTTTATAAATCTATTGGAATAGTAAGCATTGTTTTTAGTGTCGTTTTTGATCAGTAATTTTAAAGTGGTCAACACGTCATAATTGCTTTGTATAGCGGTGGCAAGCTTATAACTTTCTTTTAAGTACTGCAAGGCTTTCAGGGTGTCTTCCTGCGCTAAAAAATATTCTCCTATTGTAATCTTTGAAGCCACTATTCCGGGTTTAATATCCAGATCTTCTCTTATTTTCAGCGATTCAAACAGTTCTTCCTTTACATTTTTATACCCGTTGCTTTTCATTTTGGCATGTGCGGAATTATTGAGCAGCATAGCATATAGTTTAGGGTATTCTTCTTTTAAGGCTTTGGTTTTTAAACCGATATCATACAGGTCAATTGCTTTTTCCGTTTCGCCGGTTTTTTCATAAACACCGGCCATATTGTTATAAAGGGCTATCCGGGATTTAATAAGCCTGTTTTTCGGGTAACCTTTTAGCTCCAGTTTATTGAGCGTTTCCATGGCCAGGCCAAAGTAATCCAGAGCCTTTGTATAGTCGGTTAATCCTTCTAGCGACAGGGCCATCAGGTTGTAACTTTCATATTTCAGCCGGATATTATTGGTTTTGGAGAGCAACCGCAGGGCATTGACGATCTCAATTTCACTTTCCGTAAAATTTCCGGCATCATAGAGAATTCCTGCTTTATAAAGGGACGTTCTGCCGGAGTTTAAAGTATCTCTGATCCGGGCATATATTTTTTCCGATTTGGAATAATAGTAATAGGCACTGTCCAGCTGGGACTTTTCGTCATAATAGTCGCCTATATAATAAAGTGATTTTGCGAGGTGTGTGGAATCGTATTGCTGTGCTGCAAGTTTTTTTAGCTGGAAGGACAGTTTTAAAAAAGACTCCAGTTCGTCTATAGCGTAAAATCTGGAAGCCAGATTAAACTGCAGGTTGCGGTTCACTGAGTCGTTTTCATGGTTTGACAGATAGGTCAGCAGGGCATTATATTGTTTGTTCTTTAAAGAGTTGCTGCCGTCCGTATTCAATAAGGCAATCACTTTGGCACTATTGGAAATAGCCTCTTTTTTACGGGTACAGCCGATTACCAATAATGACGATAAAAATAGAATAAAGTGTATTTTTTTTCTCAAAACGCCTGCTTTAGTAACTCAAAAATAAGCTATAAAACCTACAAATTGTAATAATCTGCAGGTTTTATAACTTAAAAAAATCAGCCTTGCGCTTTGTCTTTGTCCTTATTTCCGTTATCGGTAGCCGATGAATTTGCCTGGGTGGTATTGCCTTCATCCTTAGAAAAAAGGGAAGTATTCGTTTTCGAATCGGTACCGGTGTTTTTTTCAAAAGCTTCCAGACCATCGTCTGAGCAGGAAGAAAAACAGATAACGGTGATAACACAACCGGTGAGTAGTAATAGCTTTTTCATGTTTGTTTTGTTTTAAAGGTTAACCGGCAGGCATGTTTTTGAGTAACCAGCCGGATGCAATTGTTTTATACTCATTAATACTGTTGAGCAGCCATGAGCGTTGTGTAGAAAAAGCAGGGATAGTGCTGTTCCGGGCTATAGTGAATGCTGTTACCGGTATACGGTAAGGTTTCCCCATTTACTATAGCAGGTGTGATTAATCGATTTCACTAAAACAAATTAAAGCGTTAACAAGGAGTTATCCTCGGAGTTTTGACGCTATATAGTGAAACAGGGGATTTTGTGAGGAAAGCATTTGATTTGCGTGGTGTAATTTTTTATTTATTAATAGTATGTTTATTATAAATTCATTTTATTTACAATAATTTCAACGTTGTATTTGTAATGTAGTGAAAAAGGTATTGTTTCGTTATAGTTTAAAAAGCATTTGGATTTGCCGAAATTGATTCTGGAAACATGGAAAATATTGACGATATAACTTTTATGAATCCTCAGGAAGAAAAAAGGCAAACTGCTTTCAAAATGCTTTAATGTTTTATAGGCATTGACGATTTTACCATTGCACATCTGGATGTCTGTGGTATTGTTATCGGCTTTTAAGTAGACAATATCTTTCAGATCAACAAACTGGTAATCGCTGTATGATTTTATACAGATGTTGGAGAAAAGCTGATCCGGAGTTCTTTTTTCGAACTTAAAGAGCATTTTGCCAAACTCCTGTAGGGGGAATGGCTGTAACAGATAATCGGAAAATCCGGACTGAATAGCGGCTAATGTATGTGCAGAAGTCCCGGAAAGGGCAACAAAGTAAGGCATCGTTGCCAGGAATTGGAAAGATTCGGATATGCTAGCGAACAGGGCTTTGTTTTGGTCAGGATTTTCTGGAATTTCAATAAAAACCAAATGGGGTTTAATCGTAATAATATGCTGTAATGTTGTTTGGCTGTCATTGAATATACCGGCACAGATATAATTCGGAAAATAGTTGAAATTTTCCTGTATTTCGGCAGTATAGCGGTTGTCGTCGTCGATAATGATATAGGAAAAACACATAATAAGCGGCTTGAATGAATAAGCAAGCTAAAAAAGAGATCGCTCTTATTGTTGTTTAAAAACTACCATAAATGTTAAATATAATTAAGTGATGAATATTCTTATTGTGGACGATCACCCGATGACCGTAAATGGCTATATCTACTCCCTTCAAAATTTTTGTTTGTCGCAGTCCCTTACGCTCAATATCAGTAAAGCCTATACCTGCGAGGAAGCGTTCCACCTTATAAAGAACGCGAAGCATAATCCTGTAGATATTGCCATTATTGATAAAAGTTTACCGGCTTATGAAGAACAGTCAATTTATTCCGGAAGTGAACTGGCATTGTATATCCGTACCCATTTGCCACACTGTAAGATTATCATGATCACCGCTCATACAGAGGTTATTGTTGTCTATGATATTGTCAAAAAGGTCAGACCGGAAGGCCTGGTTATCAAAAATGATATCACACCGGAAAATCTTCCGGTTATTCTTAACGAAGTAATCCATGACAACCATTACCAGAGCCCGACCGTAAAGAAATGTATTGGCGAACTATGGAAAAAAGACCTGTTGGCAGACGATTATAACCGGCAGATCCTGCTGTACTTATCCAGAGGCTTTAAAATAAAAGAACTGGAAAATGTAATCTGCCTGTCCACCAGTGCCATTCAGAAGCGTATTATCCAGATGAAAAAGGCCTTTGATGTTGCCGAAGACGGCAGTTTGATTAAAGAAGCCTACTCCCAGAAATTCATTTAACCGGCTCAATTTTAACATTTCCGGTTTAAAAACTTCCTCCTTTGTTAAAGGTAGCAGACGAATGTTTCGTTATTGCTGCGGACTTATTATTTTAGATTTAAATAATTGACACTTTATTTGTTAAAAATCAGGTTTAAAATATGGTTTTGTGTCTTTTGTTTGAATTGTTTTCTTGTATTTATTGTTTTTTATTGACGGTTTCCGGTGAAGTTTTCAACGGAGGTAAAATAGAACGTTACAGATGAAGTGCCATAAAATAATATTGATAATCGCCTTATTACTACCCATGATCTTATCTGCCCAGATACTAAATGTATCAGGGATGCTTGCTGATAAAACCGGTAAGCCGTATGAATTGGCAGAAATCGTATTGTATAAAAATGATTCCGTTGCAGTTGCGGTGGAATTTTCGGATGTAAACGGGAAATTCAATATTAAAGTACAGGAAGGGGATTATGCACTGGCTATAAGACAATTCGGAAAAATAATATACAGTAGGGAATTGGTTTTAAATAAAGATACCGATTTAGGAGTTATAAACATTGAAAGCATGCAGCAATTACAGGAAATAATCGTACAGGGTAAGACCAAACTGATCGAAAGAAAAGTGGACAGGCTGGTCTTTAATGTCGAAAATTCCCAGTCGGCTGCCGGCGGGGATGCCATCGATGTTTTGAAAGTCACCCCAAATATTAATGTCCAGAACGATCAGATCAGTATAATTGGCAAAAGTACTTTGGCGGTAATGATCAATGACCGGATAATGCAGTTGTCGGGCGACGACCTGATAAACTTTCTGAAAACCATTCCGGCCGATAACATCAAAAATGTAGAGGTGATAACGACTCCGCCGGCAAAATATGATGCAGAAGGCAACAGCGGACTGATTAATATCAAGCTAAAAAAAACACCGGATAACAGCTGGAATGCCACTGTTTTTGGTGCCTATAAACAAGCGGCTTACGGTACCGGAAGTACCGGCGGAAATTTTAACTATAACAAGGATAAAATGGCATTCGTTTTAAGCACGAATTACACAAAGGGCAGTTACCGCGGAAAAGAAGAAAGCAGCATATATTATCCGGCAAAATTATGGGAAAGCAAAGGCATAGCAAAATATGAAAGTGACTTGTGGAACGGCAGGGCGGGAGTAGACTACCAGTTTACCAAAAAATGGAATATGGGGGTACAGTATATCGGAAGCTTTAACAAACCGGATATTGAAGATGATAACGAAACAAATATCATCGATGCTAATCCCGGAATTCCAAATGGCGTTATAACAACAAAAGGAAAGAATTTAAGAAAGCGGAACCTGAATACACTGAATTGGCATACCAATGTTGACCTGGATACTTTGGGCAGAAAAATCAGTGCCGATTTTGACTATCTGAATTATATTGCCGATAACGATGCCGTATTTCATTCCGATACTTATAATTCGGCACAGGCCGAAGTTCCAAACGGTAGGGTAGCCGCCAATAACCTGATTCATCAGAAGATTAATAACTATTCCGGGCAGGTTAATGTAGAACATCCTTTGCAATGGATGAACCTGAGCTACGGAACAAAACTGTCTTTTTCCAAAACAAGGAACGATGTCGCCTATTTTGATATAACTGGTAGCATCCCTCTTTTTGATACCTCACAAAGTGACCAGTTCGAATACAAAGAAAATACTCAGGCACTGTATGCTTCCGGGAATAAAAAATTTGGCAATAATAAATGGGAAACCCAGTTGGGATTACGAATGGAAAACACCCGGACAGAAGGCTATTCGATCGTACTCAATGAGAAAGTTAAAAAAGAATATACACAGTTTTTTCCAACGGCTTATATAACCTATACCCCGAATGAGCAGCATTCTTTCTCATTGAACTACAGCAAAAGGATAAACAGACCCGGATTTAATGCCCTGAACCCGTTTAAATGGTACTCCAGTCCGTATGCTTATTCGGAAGGAAATCCGTATTTACAGCCTTCTTTCTCCCACAATATTGAGGCAAATTACGGCTACAGGGATCTGCTGCAAACAACCCTGTTTTTTTCCAGAGATACCGATAATTCGGGACAGGTGGTTTTATTAAACGAAAGTGATTATACACAAAGGGTAACCAGACTGAATTATTTCGATAGCTATAGTTTCGGATTTCAGCAGGTTTACATCTTTAAAAAATTCCATTGGCTGGAAAGCCAGAATATGGTGGTCGGATATTTTCAGCATTCCGATTCAAAAATTTATCCGGTTACTCCAAGAAGTAATGAAGGTTTGGGAGGAAGTATCGGGACTTCCAATAATTTCATCTTAAATAAAGATAAAACAATCCGGGCCGGATTCGATTTGCAGTACCAGTTTCCGAACAGATCCGGCGACTTGGTCTATAATTACGGGATTACGCAGCTTAATGTATCGGCACGTTTCTCCTTTTTAGATAAAAAACTGCAACTGACAATAGTGGGGAACAATCTGCTGAAAGCCTATGATTTTAATAATAAGAGTAACCGCAACGGTATAGAAGCTTATTATAAAGGATATTACGATACCCGGTACTGCAGAGTCAGTTTACTATACAAATGGGGAAGCTCAAAAGTAAATGTTGCGGAACGCCAGGTTAGTAATGAAGAAGAAAAAAACAGAACAAACTGATAACGATTATACGGAAACAAAAACAATCATAATAATTACTTGCAAGTTATCCGACTGTTCGGAGAAATAATAGACAGGAAACTATAAATTATAACAACTAAATTTTTTAACATGAAATCAAACCAACTTAAAAAATTTGATGCTACTCAATTCGAGGTGCTTCAAACAAAAGGAGAAGTTCTAAAAGGAGGATTCTCAAATGCATTAAGTACTTCTAATGCCGGTGGTATCAGTGCTAATTCATTTAATGGTTACAAATGTACTGTTACAAACAGCGGTAACTGCGTGAAAGGATGTGGAGGAACTACAACACCTACTACACCTACAACAACGACTACTGTTGCTTCCGGTATCAGCATGGGGTAATCCTTTAGCTATAGACAACTAAGGTACTGTATGGTGCCTTAGTTGTTCTTTGCTTATTGCCATAAAGGCAGCATGCAACAGTCAGGAACCTTTTCAAAACAATACAAACTGTTCGTAAAAAGTCAAGATCATGAAATACAGTCAATTTAACAGCTTGCTTCCTTATGAAGGCGATAAGTATAGTCTTTATAACTCCTTTAATAATAACGTGATCTTTTTGGATCCGGTATTAAAAGAACTGCTGGAAGCCGGAATTTCAGAAGGAATAGATAATCTGCAGGAAATATACCCGGCTTTTTATGAACATTTAATTGACAATAAATTTTTAGTCGAAGAAAGCCTTAATGAGGTTGAAGCGGTCAAAAAGATATCGACTGGAGTTGATGAAAGCTTACGGTTTTATACGTTGACAATAAACCCAACGATGAACTGTAATTTCAAATGCTATTATTGCTATGAAACGCATATAAAAAAATCAAGAATGGAGGTTGGAGAAATCCAGCGCATACAGAAGTTTATCGACAATACTGCTTCAAAAAAAGAACTGGAAGAATTTACGCTTTCTTTTTTTGGTGGAGAACCGTTGCTGTACTTCAATAGAAATGTAATCCCGGTTATTGATCATTTTTTAATCAGCTGTAAAATAAACAATAAAGCAGGCAATATAGCCTTTACAACTAACGGGTATCTGATCAATCAGGAATTTATCGATTATTTTGACTCTAAAGATATCAAATGCAGCTTACAGATAACATTGGACGGTTATCGGGAAGAACATGACAAAGTACGGTATGTCAGTAAAACAAAAGGCTCGTATTTCGAAATCATTAAAAATGTGAAACTGCTGATTCAGAACCACTTTTTTGTGACACTCCGGATCAATTATACCGATGATAATCTTGAAGATACAAATAAAATACCACTGGACTTCGCTGATGTGGCAGATGATATTAAAGAAAAATATTTAATATTTGATTTTCACAGGGTGTGGCAAAATGACCAGCTGGATGACCTGAACCTGATGCTGGATAAGAATCTTGCAGCTATCCGGGATGACGGTTTTAATGCTAAAGGGACATATTCTCCGAACAATGTGTACGATTCCTGTTATGCAGACAAGCGGAATAGCGTGGTAATTAATTATAACGGTGATATTTTTAAATGTACTGCCAGGGACTTCGAAACAGTAAACAGAGCCGGTTATATTGATGAAGAAGGAGGATTGGTCTGGGAAAATGACTATCTTGAAAGGCGAATGAGTGCCAAATTCAGGAATAAACCTTGTCTGAGCTGTAAAATTATGCCGCTATGTAACGGAGGATGCTCGCAGCATGCTATGGAGCACGGAGAAGAAGGAAACGATTACTGTATATATTATGGCGATGAAAATGAGAAAAACAAAGTAGTAAACACCAAAATACAAGACATTGTTAGGGAAAATCTTCAGGAAGCCTAAAGTAGAGTTCAGCCACCAGCTGGAAAGTACCGATTGCGGTGCTGCCTGCCTGTGCATGATTATGAGCTATTATGATAAGAAAGTTACATTATCACAGATAAAAGGACTCTTTGAATTTACACGGGTTGGCGTTTCCATTCAGGATATTATAAGAACTTCTGAAAAAATCGGACTGATATCGGTACCTTTAAAGCTAACCCAGGCAGAACTGGAACAAATTCCATTGCCTTCTATTCTGTACTGGCGACAGGAACACTTTATTGTTTTGGAAAAAATTGAGATTCGCAAGGGGGAACGCTATTACCATCTGGCTGACCCTGCTTATGGAAGGATCATACTGGATAGCGAATCATTTATCAAGGAATGGTGCGGCAATAACGAAAAAGGAGTCGGTATCGTTTTGGAACCTTCAGATGATTTCTTAGCCTTCAGCTTTCCCAAAGAAACAAAAAAATCCATTACCGCTTCCCCGTTTTTTAAAACGGCATTGGCCTTTTTGGCTAAAAATAAAGCGAAGTATATCGGATCAATACTGTTTATCCTGATCAGTCTCGCAACGAACTTTTGTATTCCCTTTATATTCCAGCGGATAATAGACACTGGTATTACCCCAAAGGTAATAGCGGTTGTATACTATTTACTGTTGGCACAACTGGTACTGTTTGTTTCGGGCTTTATAGCTGATTTTATAAGTCATTTAATACTGACCAAAATCAACTTCCAGCTGAGTATCAGTCTGAAAAAAGACCTGCTTAGTAAATTAATGCGGTTACCGATACATTTTTTTGATACCCGTTTAAATACGGAAACCTTGCAACGACTCAATGACCAGAATAAAATTCAGAATTTTATTACCTGGAAAGGAATTGAGCTGGCTTTAAACGTGATGAACATTCTTGTGTTTGGCGCCATATTATGCTATTTCAATTTTTGGATTTTCAGCATGTATTTTTCACTTTCCATTTTGTCGGTAATCTGGGTACTGTTCTTTTTAAAGAAAAGAGCCGTACTGGAATATGCACTGTTTTTAGGACAGTCCGAAAACAGCAACAATATTTATGAATTCATCATGAATATGCCGGAAATAAAAATTAATGATGCCCAAAATAAGATTATCACCAAAATACTGACCATACAGCAAAAAATAAACCGATTGGAATTGCGGTCCCTGTTTCTGAATACCTACCAGTTAGTAGGCGTTAACTTCCTGTCCAAACTGAAAGAAATAATAGCCATAGCCATCTGTGCTATCTTTATTATTAACAACCAGAT
Source organism: Flavobacterium inviolabile (assembly GCF_013389455.1). Taxonomy (NCBI): domain Bacteria; kingdom Pseudomonadati; phylum Bacteroidota; class Flavobacteriia; order Flavobacteriales; family Flavobacteriaceae; genus Flavobacterium; species Flavobacterium inviolabile. The sequence continues at coordinate 2,020,676 of NZ_CP058278.1, forward strand.
GACACTCGGAACACTGCTTAGTATAACCTATGTTATCGGGCAGTTGATCAATCCGGTCCAGAGTTTGGTCAGTTTTGTACGGGATGCCCAGGATGCCAATATTGCCAATAAACGAATAGGAGAGATCTACAATAACAGTGATGAGGATAACCAGAATAAGGAACATATTGAACACCAGATATTTCAGGAAATAAGTTTAGAAAATGTATCGTTTAAATATCCCGGTAATTTTAACAGGTTTGTCCTGGACAATATCTCTTTGCAAATTCCCAACAACTCGGTAACGGCTATTGTTGGGGCAAGTGGCAGCGGTAAGACCACATTGCTGAAACTATTACTGTCCTATTACCCGGTTTCAGACGGAATGATAACGCTGGACGAACTGAACATCAATAATGTTTATTCGAATGAATGGCGTAAAAAATGCGGGATTGTTTTACAGGACGGAACTATTTTTAGCGGAACTATTGCTGAAAATATTGCCCTGGCAGAAGAAACGATAGTTGAAGAAAAGCTTATCAATGCAGCCGGAATTGCCTGTATTTTGGAATTTATTGAAGAGCTGCCAATGGGTTTTAATACCAAAATAGGAAATGCCGGAATAGAATTAAGCGGCGGGCAAAAACAGCGAATCCTGATCGCCAGAGCGGTGTACAAGAACCCTCATTATATTTTCTTTGATGAAGCAACCAGTGCTTTGGATGCCGATAACGAGAAAAAGATCCACGACAACCTGCAGGAATTCTTTAAAGGAAAAACAGTCGTGATCATTGCACACCGTTTAAGTACGGTAAAGAATGCCGATAATATTATCGTCCTTAAAGAAGGACAGATCGTAGAACAGGGAATCCATCAGGACCTGGTGAGCAACAGGGCAGGATATTTTAATTTAGTGAAGAACCAATTGGAATTGGGAGAATAAATACCACAAGTGCAAAAGAGAAAAAACCTGTCATTAATCATGACAGGTTTTCTTTTAATGATGTAAATAATTACTCGGTCCGCCGGTACCTTCAATAGATTCCGGCAGTATGCCGTAACGTGCAGGTAAATCGACTGTTCCTAAAGTCTGTCCGGTTTGAATGTCAACAACAGTGATTGTACCGGAATTCAGGTTCGGAAGATTCAGTAAATTGTTTTGTATGGCCACAACCTCTTTTCCGGATTTCGTTTTAAAGAAAGCCATGTGATGCGCACCTTTATCGGCATTAAGCGTTTTTAAAAGCGTTAACTGTGGTAAATTGCTGATATCGAATACCAGTACTTTTCCGGGTTGTCCGAAACTCACATACAAGTGTTTGTTATTATCCATATACATTTCCAAAGCCCATCCCAAACCCTGCGAAGAACCATCGAAAGCCTTCGTAAACGCATCATATTTTCGGGTAACGGGATTATAAGGTGCCATCCAGATGTCACCGCCCAGCATGGTTGTTGCCAAAGCAAATTTCGGAAACTGGCCACGCAGCAGCAGCACTTCTACCGGACTTGATAAATCGGAAGGACTGTCGGCTACCGTATAGGTTTCGATCATCTGGTAGGTATTCAGATCGATCAGCGTACAGGTATTCCCTACGCCGGTTGTTAAATCCGGATGGATCGTTGAGGTAACCATCATCAACCCTTTTTCCTCACTAACGGAAATACCGTGCGGATACATAATAAACTTGTTGGGATTGTCATTTATAGAACCGGATATTGTCCGGATATGTTTATTGGTATAGGCATTAAAAACACCAACGCTGCCGCCTTTGGGCGTTCCGTCGCCACCCATAAAGGTCACAAAATACCGCCCGTCACTGGTAAAGAAAATATCTTCACCCACTGTATTTCCTTTGGTATCTATAGGATTGGCACTCACCAGCGTCGGAAGCCCGTTGGCATCTTCAACGGTTTTGATCTGGTAAAGATAACTGCCGCCCAAAGCCGTTGTATAAAGCCGTTGCTCAAAATAATCATAATAGATATGATGCGGTAATACGCCTTCGCCCAATTCCAGTTTACTGCTGATATGCCCGAAGTCAGCCGATTCCGGATCAAGCTCAATTACAGCCATTCCGTCTTTTCCGCCGCCTAAGTGCCGGTAATCAATAAAAAACATGGAATCGTGAGAATAATTTTCGTTACCGTCATCATGCTGGCAGCCGGATAAAAAGGCTGTGGCGACCACGACTAATGCAGGAAGTAATTTTTTTATCATGATGTTAAGATTTGGGTGAATAGTAGTAAAACATACAAAATGTGATATTTCTTTAGGTAAAAATAAACAATTGCAGAATTAAAATGGTTCATTTTGCGATTATTTTTTAGTATTAATAGATTGACTTTCAATAAAAAAAGGCTGTAAACCTGTATCCGAAACGGAAACGATTGGGGAGGATAACGTGAAAAAAAAAATAGGGTCTCACACTTGACTACCTGTTATTACTACTGTTTTGAAGGCTTACGGCATTATGATCTGTAACTTTTTGATACTGAGCTTTTTTGGTTTGAAGTACCGGTCAGGTAGAATTACGGTGTTTGTAAAAGGGGTATTTATACTTGGATAATACGCGATTCAATTGCTGAACTTTAAACGATTGAAATATTGTAATAAAGCAGATTTTTAACGGATTTATTGATTTTATTTAGAATAATTATAAATAACACATTCTAATATTGAAGAATAGTCAATTTTAAGGTTAGGGCGATTTGTTTTTTGGGCTCGATATTTTGGAATAGCAATAACTTAACCTATCATAAAATGGCTTATTTAAATTCACCAAGATTAACTTTTGCGGGGAAGTTTCAGGCAGATCCTTCCACCGTTAACAATGATGTAAATCATTACAACAACGAAACTTTTCAACCGAGTTACCAGCAGTATGGACCCAGCGGGACAAATGGCTGGTGGAACCCGGATGGAACCGGTAACTGGCGTTTGATAGACTGTATCATTACCAGTGTGACCTATCAGGACGGAACCACTACGCATGATCCGAATATCGATCCTGTTATAGGAATGAGCATTATTGATGCAAACAGCCGTGTGGCCGGTAAGATTGTGGATCTGGATCCGCAGCAGCAGTCCGTTTCCCAGATCTGGGGAATGATTGTCAGAATCGGACAGGGGGAAACCAACTTTGTTAAAGGAGACTTTGAACCGGTTGGATTTAACGACATCTGGTGGATCAGATCGACTACGCAAAAAGGTTCCGGAGGGGCATCGGCGGCATACCAGTCGGTTATCAATAATCTGAACTGGTCGGATAATACGATCAAATCCCGTTATCTGAACGAATTAAGAGCGGTAAGTCCGGAGCAGTTGTCCATGAAATTTACCGTAGACATGTTTGACCAGCAAAAATGTTCCGCACAATTTACTATCGGAAGAATTGTCGGAAGTATCGGGCCGTCTAAAGTATCAGAACCGAAACATTTTGTCATGGGGCGTCAGTTCATTCCGGACATGGTTTGTATGGGAGGAAGCTACCTGCCGTCAAATACAGTAGGACTATATGTGGCTACTGCTTTGGTTCAGGAAGCGACACAACAGATCATACTGGATTTAGGAAACTGTTTAAAAACATCCGGAGCAAACGGGATGATTTCCGAAGACCGTAACCTGGTGTTGGCAGTAAACAGAGGCGATCAGGATTATGTACTGCTGGGTCCCCTTAAATATAAAGCAAAAAACTGGTATGAGAAAAGAGGAGGACTGGTAACGTTAAGACTGAACGAAGAACAGATACATTTAGCCCAGGAATTCCCGTTAACAATAGCAAACCTGCTACCGGACGGAAGCCTGCAGCCGTTAATCAATGAAACCACTCATTATGTCCGTGCCGACCAGTTTGTTTTCCGTATGAATGCCGATGAGGATAGAGACATCGATTTCTATGCAACCTATCTGGGGAAACCTTTAGCCGATCAGGCCGTGATTTGCCAGTTCCAGGAAAGCTTGATCAATATCATGGGACAGGGAGACGGAACACCGGCAACGGCAACACCTAATATCCTGCAATTTGAATCCAATGTTGTAACCGATTACTCAGGTAAAGCCGTTCTGAATGTAAAAGCTTCAGATCCTAAAAACCCGAGAGGATTTATTGACGGACAGGTATATGCCTTATGGTATTATCTGAACAGACAGCCAACAGCCGATTTCAGTTTTACAGTGGATGCCAGCGGAAATCCTGTTGTACTGCCGTTAACCTTATCCGGAATTGATCCGACTAATTTTATCAGCATCCTGGTTTTTGACAGCCTGCCTCCGGAAGTAATTAAAAATCCGGATTGGGATAAAGACGTACAGCCGGTTATGCAGCAGTATGCCAACTTATATCCGCTAATGTCAAAAGGAGTCTTTAACCTGGCGAACAAAGAAGTGGTCGACAACAATGCTCAGATATTACGCTTTGTGTTTGCCTTGCCGAAAGAAGATCCGAACCACATGCCGGTTACCCGTGACCTTTCCAGAGACAAACAAAAAATGATATTGAACTACCTAGACGGAATACTATCGAAAAACAAAGCAGGAGCACCGGAAGCCATGGCAACTATTGCGGAAAACAACTAAACCATACCAACCTACAAAAACAAAAACAAATGATTTATCTTAAAAATATAAAACTGGAAACCATACAGGACCTTAGAGGGGCACTGCAAACGGCAATCGAACTGGAACATGCGACCATTCCACCGTATTTAACAGCAATGTTTACGCTGTATAATACCGGTAATGATGAGATCAGTAACCTGATCGGATCTGTGGTCAAAGAAGAAATGCTGCACATGTCTATCGCCTGTAATGTCTTGAATGCTATAGGCGGAAACCCGGTTATCAATAAACCGGGTTTTATCCCGACCTATCCGGGACCGCTTCCGGGAGGTGTGGAAACCGGGCTGATAGTTCCAATCGCTAAATTTTCCAAAAAACTTATTAAAAAGGTTTTTATGATGATCGAGGAACCGGAAACGATTATCCCTATCGAATTAATGCGAGTTGATGCCGAGAAAATTACGATCGGGAAGTTCTATGAAAAAATAAAAGGCCAGATTGATATCCTGGAAACAGCGGCTAACGCTGTAGGGAAGACCATCTTCACCGGTGATCCGTCCTATCAGATGACCAATAACAAATGGTTCCCGGCTCAGGAATTATTCCCGATTACCGACAAAGAATCGGCATTCAGAGGTATTGACCTGATAGTAGACCAGGGAGAAGGAACCAGTACCGATCCTTTTGTTAAAGAAAGTGATCTTGGTACCGGCGAACCGGAAGAACCGGCACACTACTATCGTTTTGAAGAGATTTATAAAGGTAAAAGACTGGTTCAGAATCCGGACCCGGCGGGCGAGCCAAAATATTCGTATTCCGGGGCACCGATACCTTACAATACCGCGTTAATTCCGAACATGACCATAAATCCGAAAATGAGTGATTATCCGGTAAATACCGTGGCCTATAGAAACAGTAAGTTCTTTAACTATACCTATACAAACCTGCTAAACAGCCTGCACATTACCTTTAACGGGGAACCGGGCAAGATTGATGCTGCTATGGGATTAATGTATTCCTTACGACTGTATGCATTAAAACTGTTACAGACACCGGATCCGAATAACCCGGGATTTGTAGCCGGACCAAGCTATGAATATGTTACCGACGACAGCCTGAGCCTTACCGAAAAGGCCAAGCTGATGGAAACCGTGTAAATGTTTAACCAAATGACCCATACATAAAATGTATAAAACAGCAGAAATTACCGCGCAGCAACTGTTGCAGGAAACCTTAATGGCTAACCTGCCTGAAGCCGAATGGAACTGGTTTACTACAAATATAATTGCAAAGAACGGGAATGAACTGGCACACCAGTTCATTCCTTTATTTAGTTTGATTCCCAGATTCATTACAGCAGGAACACCCCAATTCAGCCCGGAAACAGTGGGTGGACTGGAAAAATTATATCCCGGATTTTCACAATCCGGATGGAACATACAGCAGCTATGCCGAATCGTGTTGATGCTGAAACTTCCGCCAGATCAGAATGAAACGATCTTAAAAAAACTATTTGAAACCGCAGACATCAAAGAACTGGTTATCCTGTATAAAGGTTTGTACTTCCTGGAAAACGCAGACGATTTTGTTTTGCGGATGCAGGAAGGAATCCGGACCAATATGACGGATGTCTTTGAAGCCATTGCCCTGCACAATCCGTATGCCTATCTGTATTTGTCGGAAGATGCCTGGAACCAGCTGGTACTAAAGGCTGTTTTTACCGGAAGACCCCTGTTCAAAATATACGGACTGGATCAGCGTGCCAATGAAAGATTAGCACTGATACTGCACGGTTATATCCAGGAACGCTGGTCGGCAGGAAGAACCGTTTCACCGGAAATATGGAGAGGAATCACCGGCTTTGTCAATGACGAAATAGCTGCCGATCTGAACAAAATGATCGAAACCGGAACATTTTTAGAACAGGAAGCGGCTATAAAAGCCTTAAAAGGATCCTGCAAATCCTGGAACGAGATCGGAGCGGCCTACCTGATCCAGACAACACAGGCCTAAACACAATTATTAATAACTAAAACAAACAACGATGTATTTTATAGACCCACATATTCACATGGTATCCCGCACAACGGACGATTACCAGGCCATGCGCGCAGCTGGTATAGTAGCTGTTATTGAACCGGCTTTCTGGCTGGGACAACCCAGAACCGAAGCAGGCTCTTTTAAAGATTATTTCAGTACCCTTATCGGATGGGAACGATTCCGTGCTTCCCAGTTTGGTATCAAACATTATTGCACGATGGGACTGAATTCCAAAGAAGCCAATAATGAAGCGCTGGCAGAGCAGGTTATGGAATTGCTGCCACTGTTTGCCGGAAAAGAAGGTGTAGTAGCCATAGGCGAAATTGGTTATGACGATCAGACTCCGGCAGAAGATAAATATTTCAGACAGCAGATTGAAATTGCCTTACAATTCAATTTACCGGTCATGGTACACACGCCGCACCGGGATAAAATAAACGGAACCATCCGCAGTATGGATGTACTGGAAGAACACGGAATACCGCCACACATGGTCGTTATTGACCACAACAACGAAGAAACGGTAAAACATGTACTGGACAGAGGATACTGGACCGCTTTTACCATTTATCCCAACACAAAAATGGGAAATGAAAGAATGGTGGAAATCGTAAAACAATATGGCTCGGAAAGAATCATTGTGGACAGCTCGGCAGACTGGGGCGTGAGTGATCCGCTATCGGTTCCGAAAACGGCCGCTTTAATGCTTGAACGCGGGATTGCCAAAGAAGATGTACACCTTACCTGCTATAAAAATGCTTTAACGGCCTATTCGCAAAGCGGGCAGATGAAAGAAGAAGACTGGAAAAAAGAAATGACTGTGGAACAGGCAGCCCTTTTTGACGGAAGCGGAATATTGCGCGGACAGGAAGCCAAAGTGATCTCCTATTCCAATATTATTGACAATTAATCACCTGTGCCAATACCCGATACAAGATGAAAATACAGTACTATTTAACACTGATGCGTCCGGCTAATATTGTTACTGCCATTTCGGATATACTGGGTGGTGTGGCGATTTCCGGTTTTTTTGTAAGTACCGATTGGAACGCGGCAGCACTGGGAAATATTGGTCTGCTGACGTTGTCCACTATAGGGCTTTACGGAGGCGGAATCGTTTTTAATGATATTTTTGATTTGAAAGAGGACTGCAAAAAACGCCCGGAACGCATATTGCCCAGCGGAAAAGTAGCCTATGAAGAAGCCATACAATTTGGCGTGCTGCTTTTCACAATCGGTATCGCTGCGGCTATAATGGTTTCCCTTTTAAGCGGACTGCTGGCCCTGATCATAGCACTATTGGCACTCACCTATAATAAAATAGCCAAACACTACCAGTTTTTCGGTCCCCTGAATATGGGGCTTTGCCGCGGGGCTAACCTGCTGCTGGGAATGAGCATACTTCCCGGGACGATGTTCCGGGATTGGTATATCATTATCATACCGATTATATTCATTGCAGCCATAACCCTGACAGCCCAGAAAGAAGTTAGCGGAAACAACAAAACAGCGATACTGATGGCCATGCTGCTGGATGCTGTTGTAGTCCTGCTGTTTATAGGGATCAGTCGTTACAGCGACCTTAACCTGGCGGTAACCGCACCGTTTTTAATCCTTTGGTATGGGGTGAACTTTTTAGCAAAATACAAAGCTTACCGCTATAACGAGCCGGATTGGATTAAAAGAGCCGTAAAAACGGGAGTGCTTTCGCTCATACTTTTAAATGCGTGCTATATCGCCGGCTTTGCCAATTGGAACTACGCCGTTCCGGTATTGATTTTATTGCCTTTTTCGGTTGTTTTAGCGAAGAAATTTGCCGTAACCTGATTTTTAACCCAAACATTATAACCCATGTATAAAGCCCAAACCATTCAACAGCACTTTCAGGTTGATTATAGCTATAAGGTTGTTTTTACCCGAAATGTTTTTAACGAAACGAACACAGCACTAAAAAATATCATCAACAACGATAACGCCAAAATAGTGGTGGTTATCGAAAGAGATATCGCCGTTTACCATCCGGGAATCATTAACGATATTGCCGGATACTTTCAGATGGATACTGTGGAAAGCAGTATTTTGATCGTGAAAGGCGGCGAAAGTATTAAAAACGATACCCGTGCCACCGAAGAAATATTACAGCTGATCCACAACAACCAGGTGGATCGCCATTCCTATTTAATTGTTGTTGGCGGCGGTGCGGTACTTGATGCTGCCGGCTATGCTGCTGCAATTGCCCATCGCGGCATCCGTTTAATCCGTATTCCCACAACGGTTCTGTCACAGAACGATTCGGGCGTTGGAGTAAAAACCAGCGTGAACTACTTTGGAAAGAAAAACTTTTTAGGCACTTTTTCTCCACCCTATGCGGTAATCAATGATTCCGTTTTTCTGGAAACGCTCGATGAAAGAAACTGGCGTTCCGGTATAGCCGAAGCCATAAAAGTTGCCCTGATAAAAGATGCTGTTTTTTTTAACTGGATAACCGAAAACAGTAGGGCACTGAATGACCGCAATATGGAAATAATGGAGCAGCTGATTTTCCGTTGTGCCCAATTGCACCTGGAACATATCGGAACGGCCGGTGACCCATTCGAAAAAGGATCCTCACGTCCGCTTGATTTCGGGCACTGGGCAGCTCACAAACTGGAATACCTTTCCGGTTACCAGGTACTGCACGGAGAAGCGGTAGCGGTAGGAGTAGCGCTGGACGCGGTATATTCCCGACTGTCAGGACGTCTGGACGGTACCGATTTGCAGCGCATTTTAAACGTTTTAACCACATTGGGATTTGAGATTTTTCATCCGCTGCTATTGCAGGAAACCACTATGGAAATCAATCCGGCATTAGTAAAAGGACTGGAAGAATTCAGAGAACATCTGGGAGGAGAACTCACAGTCATGCTGTTAAGAAATATCGGGACAGGGGAGGAAGTACACCACCTGAACAAAAATATTCTTTCGGAGGCTGTTCAGTATTTAGCAAAATCGAATGTTTTAATTCAGGAATAGGAATGAAAATCAGGAATGAAGCTCATTTGAGCTATTGCACTAACATTCACCCGGGAGAATCCTGGGAAGAAGTGTTTGCCAGCTTAAAACAATACACGCTGGCGGTAAAGGAAAAAATGGCTCCCGAAACCGATTTTGGTATCGGATTACGACTTTCCTACGAAAGTGCGGTGACTTTGTCGCAGGCAGAAAATTGCAGCGCCTTTAAAAACTGGCTGGACGAAAATAAAACCTATGTTTTTACCATTAACGGCTTTCCGTATGGTAATTTCCACGGACAGCAGGTAAAAGACCAGGTTCATGCTCCGGACTGGCTAAGCCATGAAAGAGTGAACTATACCTGCATGCTGTTTGACTTGCTGGCACAATTGCTGCCCAAAGGTATGGAAGGCGGTATTTCCACCTCGCCGTTATCCTATAAATACTGGTATGCCATTGAAGAAGACCGTGACCTTGCCAAAAAGAAAAGCTGTGAGCATCTGGTTGCGGTAGTACTTCACCTGGTGCAGCTAAACAAGTGGACCGGAAAGAAAATGCACCTCGATATAGAACCGGAACCGGACGGATTGCTGGAAAATACCGATGATTTTATTGATTTTTTCCAGAATTATCTTTTAAAAGATGGTGTGATTGCCCTGATCAGGCAACTGAAATGTACCGGAGCGGAAGCCCGGCATTACATCCGGGAACACCTGCAGCTTTGTTATGATGTCTGCCATTTTGCGGTAGCTTTTGAAAAACCGGAAATGGTGATTCAGAAAATGGCGGACAGCCGGATAAAAATCGGCAAGCTGCAAATCAGTGCTGCCTTGCGCTGTCCGGTTACGGATGAGGTGACAACAGCAGAATTGTGCCGGCGTTTAAACCAGTTCAACGAGCCGGTTTACCTGCATCAGGCGGTACTCAGAACAAAATCGGGCGCGTTGTTAAAATACCCCGATTTACAACAGGGAATCGAGGCGATGCAGCAGCATGATCCGGAAGAATTGCGTACTCATTTTCACGTACCCATATTCCTGCCGGATTATCAGGGACTGTATTCCACCCAGGAAGATATTGTTACCGCTCTGGAAATATGGACGAAACAGCCGTATACCACACATCTGGAAGTAGAAACCTATACCTGGGATGTTTTGCCCTCACAGCTTCAGATGGATCTAACAGACGCTATTCAACGTGAATTAGCGTGGGTTCTGCACTGTATTGAACACAAAAAAGAAAACCAAAAACCACCCGTTAAAGGAATTAAATATGCAGCAAACAGCAGTCATAAACATAGTAGGACTCACTTCCGGGTTATTAAAGGATAAGGACCTTTTTCTGAGTAAATGGCTAAGCAAAAAAGGACAGCTCAGCACGATTGAGCCCGTTTTTCCGGCGCTCACTTGTACGGCTCAGGCAACGTATCTGACCGGTAAACACCCTGCCGGACACGGTATCGTGGGGAACGGCTGGTACTTTAGGGATGAAGCCGAAGTGAAATTATGGAAACAGTCCAACAAACTGGTACAGGCTCCTAAAATCTGGGACATGGCAAAAGCCCTGAATCCGGAGTTTACCTGTGCGAACATGTTCTGGTGGTACAATATGTATTCCGGAGCGGACTTTTCGGTTACACCGCGGCCGCAGTATTGGGCTGACGGGCAGAAGAAACCCGATTGCTACAGTCAGCCGGCCTATCTCAGGGATCAGTTACAGCAGGAACTGGGAACATTTCCCTTATTTGATTTCTGGGGACCAAAAACAACCATAAAATCCAGTAAGTGGATCGCCGATGCTTCTAAACTGGTACACCAATGGCAAAATCCGACCCTTATGCTTGTTTACCTGCCGCATCTGGATTACTGCTGTCAGAAGTTTGCGCCCGGTTCACAGGAAATACAAAAGGATTTAAAAGAAATTGATGCCGTTTGTGAAGACCTAATCGGTTTCTTTGAAGCCAGGGGAGTAACCCCGATAGTGGTTTCGGAATACGGGATCACACCGGTAAACCACCCGGTCCATATTAACAGGATATTACGCGACAGCGGCTATATTACCATACGGGAAGAAAGAGGACTGGAGCTGCTGGATGCCGGTCAGTCATTGGCATTTGCCCTTGCCGATCACCAGATCGCCCATGTGTATGTGCGCAATCCCGAAAAGATTAATGTCGTCAAAACCATACTGGAACAGGTTCCCGGTATCGAACTTGTTCTGGACGAAGCCGGCAAAAAAGAGTATAACATTAACCACGAACGCGCCGGAGAATTGATCTGTATAGCCGATAAAAACAGCTGGTTTACCTATTATTACTGGAAAGATGATAACAGGGCTCCGGATTTTGCCCGGACAGTCGATATTCATAAAAAACCGGGCTATGATCCCGTGGAAATGTTTCTGGATCCGCATAAAAAAATGATGCTGCCCAGAATTGTCCTGAAACTGCTGCGTAAAAAATTAGGTTTCCGCACCCTGATGGATGTTATTCCACTGGATGCCGGTCTTGTAAAAGGATCACACGGAAGAATAGCTGTTGAAGATACCGATAAACCATTGCTGATAAGTCCGCTGGATACTGCCCAAAAAATAAACGCAACAGAAGTGTGCCCGATTATTCTGAAAGCAATTTTCGGAGAACAGGCCCCCGGTAAAACGGAACCGGCAATTATGGAACAAATACCAATAACCAGTTAAATTTACCATTATGGATTTTACAGACATGATTCAGACCAACCAGGTGGTCATTAAATTATCGGTAAGTAACGTACCGGTAGCGCAAAAGTTTTATACCGAAAAATTAGGTTTTAAAGTGGTACCGGACTACACCATCAACAAAGGCGGTACCTATGAAAAAGATTCCTATATACAGCTTACAAACGAAGGAATGGAGCACAAAGTTGCTTTGGGATTGTATAAGGATATTGACGAACCGCTGCAGCCGGAAGATACCGGAACCGCACCTACTTTTATGGTAAAAGACATCGATTCGGTTCGCCAATATTTGCTTTCGGAAGGGGTGACCGTTAGTGATATTGTTGAAAATACTTCCGACAAAGGTTATATTGACCGCTTCGCTTTCTTTTCGGATCCTGATAATAATACCTTGGCAATTCGCCAGAATATGAATTAAAAAGACATTTTGAATTAAAAAAAACACGTTGCCGGATTTTATCCGGCAACGTGTTTTTTTATGGATCAATTAGTAATTAAAGTGTTGTAAAACAATACTTCCTGTTGAAATTAAACGGTACATGACTGCAATTAGCAGCTATAGCATTCCCGGAATAATTTCAGATACCTTTGTCATTGTGAAATCCGGATATCAGGATTAAAATGACAAGAAAAAATAGAGAAATAATTTTTTTTGTCATAACGAGCGTTGATTTGGGATTAAAAATCAGATCCTTATATAGCTTATAGAAAATAGTGGCTGTTAAGAAATCTAAAACTATCGCTTTATAGTACATAAGACTGCCAATGCTTTAAAAGGTTTAACCGAAACTTTAACGCTGGTATTATTTTTATTTAGTCTAAATAGGTGTATTTTTGCTCCCGATTATATAAAGCCTATATCGTGAAACAAATTTTTACCCTTCTGCTGATATTGCTCATCCAGTATCAGGTTACCGCCCAGAATACTTCCAATACCGAACTAAACGGAAATGTCCTTAACAATAACCTTCCCCTTGAATTTGTCACGGTAGCACTACTGGATAGTGATACCCGGAAAATAATTAGCAGTACGATTACCGATACAAACGGTAACTATACTTTTGCGGCAGTGGCACCCGGCGATTATATCGTAACGGCAAGCTTTATCGGTTACAGCACTTCCGGATCGGAACGCATCACAATCCATTCCGGCGACCGGAATAAAACAATAGCTGCCATAGTGTTAAAGGAAGATAAAACACTGCTCAATGAAGTCGTGGTAGAAGCCACGGTAAAGAAACCTTTGATACAGCTGCAATCGGATAAGATTGTGATGAACATTGAAAACAGTGCCTTATCAGAAGGGAATACGGCTTTGGAACTACTTGAAAAAGCACCGGGAGTTATAGTGGATAATGACGGGAACATCAGCCTGAGAGGAAAGCAGGGAGTGACGATCATGATTAATGATAAGAAAACATATTTATCCCAGCAGCAGCTGACCAATCTGCTAAAAGGAACGGCTTCTTCTTCGGTAGGAACGATTGAGGTGATTACCAATCCTTCTGCCAAATATGATGCGGCCGGGAATGCCGGAGTCATTAATATCAAACTAAAGAAAAACAACAAATCCGGATTTAACGGATCGGTAAACGGCAATTACGGCAGGGGACGTAAAAACCGGTTTGGCAGCGGATTAAACCTGAATTATAAAGCTAATAAATACAATTTTTACGGTAGCTACGACCAGTATTACCGCGGGGAAAGCGAAACATTCACTTTCGAACGAAAATTTTATACTGACGGGAACCGTCAGCAGCTCGACAAAATCTCGAATCAGTACAGTGTAACCGACGAACCTTTAAAAACCAACAACTTTAAAGCAGGAGTAGAGTATGATCTTTCCGAAAATACCTTTATTGGTTTTAGCCTTACGGGCGATGTGGGAAGCTATACCAGCAACAGTATGTCCGAAAATAAAGTACGATTAGCAGCCAGCGAGTTGCTTTCCGATGCGCTGACAAACAATCACAACCATTCCAAATGGAACAGCCTGAGTTATAACGGAAGTTTTTTACATAAATTCAACCAGGGCAAGCAGGAAATCAGTGCCGATCTGGATTATACCCATTCCCGTTTCCGGGACAATGCGCTTCTGGAAACCCAATTCAATCCTACAGCCAGCCAGAATGCTTATCTGTCGACCCGTAGGGGAATGACCCCTTCGTCGACTACTATTTTTGTAGCCAAAGCCGATTATATTTATCGCATCAAAGAAAAATTAAGCTTTGAAGGCGGATGGAAGAGCAGTTTTGTAAAATCGGACAACGATGTGCAATACGATACAATTGCGGCCGGTAACTGGACGATTGACAAAGGAACGACCAACCATTTTATTTATAAAGAGCAGATCCATGCCGGTTATGTCAATTACAAGCAAAGTTTCCGCTTTATGGAAGTTCAGGCAGGGCTGAGAGCGGAATATACACATGCGGAAGGAAACCAGGTAACGCTGAACTCCGTTGTTAAAAGAGATTATGTACAGCTGTTCCCGAGCCTGTTCCTAAAGAAAAACATCGGCGAGCGTCATGCCGTACAACTGTCATACAGCAGAAGGATTGACCGTCCGGATTATTACGACCTGAACCCGTTCCGTTTTTTCAGGGATGCGTTTATTTTCTATGAAGGAAATCCATACCTGCAGCCGGAGCTGACCCATTCTGTGGAAGGTGGTTATTCCTTTTTGAGCAAGCACATGATTAACTTTTTCTACAGCAGTACCGATGATGTGATCGTCGATGCGATTACGCAGATAGACAATAGCAATACCACCATACTGCGTTCGGAAAACCTGAGCAAAAGAAAGAATTACGGATTCAGCCTTACGTCTGCTGTAAAAATAAGCCGTTGGTGGGATGCGAACACCTTTGTGAATGTCTATAAAAATGAATTCAGCGGTGAGCAAAACGAAACGGCTGTAGCCACGGGCATCTGGAGCTATACCGTCAATTCCCAGCACAGTATGAAATTTAAACAGGGATTATCGGCCGAATTCAGTTTCCAGTACAACTCCAGATCCATTTACAGCACTTTCGAACGAAAAGACTTTTTTGTGGTATCCACAGGATTGCAAAAAAAGATACTGGACAACAAGGCAACAGTGAAAGTAGCGGTAAACGATATCTTTAAAAGCCGACGTTTCTACAGAACCATGCAGTTTAACAATATCGACATGAAAGAGAATATCAATCTCGACAGCCGTATTGTAAACGTTTCATTTACGTATAATTTCGGTGACCAGAGCAATGCCGCCCGAAAAATAAACAAGGAAGAGGACGATACGAAAAAAAGAATGAAATAGTAACCAACCGGAATTTGAACACAAACTATTTCAATAGCGAACCATTATAAAGGGTTCGCTTTTTTTTTGTGGGATACCTCATACCAATAACCGGAACAACAGCATTGTTTTTAGTATATTTGAATAGGACAAATTGAGTTACGGACACATTCACACAATCAAACCTCAAAAATCAAACCTCTAACCTCTAATATCCTATATCAAACTTCTAATATCTAACCTCATGAACACCCCCCACAACCCGGTGGTCTATTTTGAAATTCCGGTAACGGATGTAGACCGGGCCATAACATTTTACCAGGCCGTTTTTGCTTTTGAATTTGAAAAGGATATAATTGACGGCAATGAAATGGCTTTTTTCCCGATAAAAGAAAACGGTTCCGGCATTTCGGGCGGACTGGCAAAAGGAGAAATCTATAAACCTACGACAGACGGTTGCTTGCTGTATTTCCGAACAGCAGACATAACCGAAACATTAGCACTTGCAGTGCAAAACGGCGGGAAAATCCTTTTTCCGAAAACCTCCAACGGAGAATGGGGCTTTGTAGCCGAATTTGAAGACAGTGAAGGAAACCGGATCGCTTTACGGCAATTTGTCCGTTAATATAAAAAAAACAGCGGGCTTAAAAACCCGCTGCTTCGATCAGACGTTTGCAATAAAAGGTGCTTTCCTATGATATTGGGTATCGGTTAATTGGGCAATAAGAAAAAGTGCCAGGTTTTTTGCACCGATCGTATTCCCGGAACAATCCTGTGTACTGACCCTGATTTCGGTAATCTCATCGGTCAGTTCAATTAACGGAAGCCTTACCAAAGTCCAGTCGGCCTCGCTTTGCGATAATATGGCATACTCTTGCTGTTTATCGGCAGTCGTTTCCGGGTAATGCGTTTTCATCCAGTCGGTAGCTGCCTGCACCGCCGGATTTTTGGTATCCTGAGGTGTAGCTACATTTAAACCGGTAATAACGATATACCGGTTGATTTCTAACTCTTGCATGGCTGCTAATATATTTGTTGTGGCGGTACTGAATATGGACGTTTCACTATTGGGTATTCCTAAACCGAGCGTACTGATGATGGCATCACAGCCCGTCAATAACGATTTGATATCCTGATAGGAATTGGCATTGCCGGTAATCACGTCCATTAATGGATTCTTGAAAGGCAGGTGTTCCGGATTCCGGATCAGCAGTTTGGTCTCAAAACCGCTGTTTAGTAAGGTGGTTACAAGAAATTTTCCGGCTTTACCGGTTCCGCCAAGTACGGCTATTTTGATTGGTTTCATAATCATTGTTTATAAAATTAGACATGGAAAAATCATGCTCCTCTTCGTGAAGAACAGTAATTTCTGCAAAACACATGTTTCGCAAAATCAGGGGTACTATTTTATAAACAGATTCTAATAGTGTAAATATAGCCTGTATTTTAAAACGAAATGCGGTTTAAGAAAAGGAATTGACTGTACGGAATAAATAATTTTCATAACTTCGGAATTCACAATGATGTGTTGTATATCCCGGTATGAGAGGGTTTATGATATTGATTTACAATTTTTTATAAATACTAAATATGAATAAAACCAGAATAGTAGTTGCCGGAATCGGAGGCGTTGGCGGATATTTCGGTGGACTTTTAGCAAAACATTTTGATAAGGATGATGCCGTATCGGTTTGTTTTTTAGCTCGTGGCGAACATTTAAAAGCGATAAAGAAGGATGGCCTGAAAGTCGTAAAAGGAGCGGATCAGTTTGTAGGAATGCCGGCATTGGCAACAGATGATGCTTCCGAGATCGGTATCGCAGATTTTGTTATCGTTACCACTAAAAGCTATGATTTGGAGCAGGCCGTTGCCCAGTTAAAACCCTGTATTGACAGTAAAACCGTTATCGTACCTTTTCTTAACGGTGTAGACAGCCGGGAGCGTATTAAAAGTGTTTTTCCGGAAAATATGGTTTTGGATGGCTGTGCCTATATTGTTTCCCGCTTAACAGAAGCCGGAAAAGTAGAGAACCTGGGGAATATTGAAAAACTGTTTTTCGGATTGGATCATTTCGAAAACGAACAATTACGGCAATTGGAAAGCCTTTTTATACAGGCGGGTATAGAAGCCAAATTATCGGTTAATATTGCTACGGTTATCTGGGAGAAATTTATTTTTATTGCCGCTATTGCCACGGCCACAACCTATTTTGACTGCAATATCGGAGCTATAGTGTCCGATCCTGAAAAGGTACAGGCTTTTACCGATTTAGTCAATGAAGTAAAACAGGTTGCTCTGGCAAAACAAATTGCCATTGTTCAGGATATAACCGACAGAACATTAAAAATATTGCATGCCATGCCAGCGGAAGCAACATCGTCCATGCATTCTGATTTTCTGAATAAAAAGGCACATAACGAACTGCAGTCACTCACCGGTTATGTTGTTCGGGAAGGAGAAAGATACGGACTGAAAACGCCGGCATTCAACAAAATGTTCGGCGCACTGGAACATAAAACACAACAGTAAGCAATCATACATTCAAAAAAAGAAAACAATGGTAAAATTCGGATATACAATTCTATACGTCGCTGACGTCACCAAAGCCATCAGCTTTTATGAAAACGCTTTTGGTTTTGAACGAAAATTTATAACACCGGAAAACGATTATGGCGAATTAAATACCGGTGCCACCACAATTTCTTTTGCTTCAAAAGGATTAGCGGCTACGAACCTGCCGGACGGTTTTATTGAAAGCAGCCCGGAGAACAAACCTTTTGCGATAGAATTGGGTTTTGTTACAGATCAGGTAGCGGAAGTAACCGAGCAGGCTAAAAAGGCCGGAGCGGTTGTTGTCATGGAGCCCAAACAAAAACCATGGGGACAGATTGTCGCTTATATACGGGATACAGACGGTTTCCTGGTTGAAATCTGTACACCGGCACATTAATAAATAGGCTAAGACTATAATTGCAAAAGCAGGAAACCCGTTTGTCGCACGCGTTTCCTGCTTTTATATTGTTATCGTTAGATGAATCTTACAGAATCTGCTGGATATTGTCCGGTGACTGAAAAACATAGAATATTTTGGAAAGTCCGATGGTGATAAAAGCCAGGGCAGTCCATACAATTATGGTCATCTGTGCGAATAACGGATTCCAGATCAATAAGAAAGAAAAAATAAGTCCCAAAATTCCAAACACCAGATACCAGCCCCAGTTTTTTCGTTTTAGCGCAGCCACATCAATGGCCAGGGCAATAATGGTTGAAGATCGGAATAAAAGCATGAAGCCGATAAAGAACGGCATTATTTCCATGGATAATAACGGACTGGATAACAGCCAAGAACCTAAGATAATATCTAAAATACCGGCGGCTATTCCCCAGCCATAGCCATTCATTCTTTTACGCTGATAGCCATAGAAAATAACTTCCAATATACCGTTAATCAAAAAAGTCAGGCTGAATAATGTAGAAAGCGCAATATAGGATTCCACCGGAGTTTTAAAAACCCATATTCCTACGGCAATAAAAAGAAGACCAAGTAAAAAGTAAATTAATTTGTTATTCATGATTATTGTGTTTAATAGTTACTGAATATTTTTGTAATCAAATCATTTATAGCAGTTTTAGTATTATTTGGTTTCCGGATTGGTACTATAAAAATAGTCTATTTTTCTGATAAAACAGCAATGTTTTTACGAAGAGATTATGTGTTGTTCGCATCATTTTTGCATTTAACGTGTTTTAGCAGCGGAAAATTAAGACGCGTATGGACAAATGCACAGGATACGGCACAAACAATAAATTTCTGTTAAAATTTGCAGCAAATGTAAAAAGTGACCGAAAGGTCATTTAAATTTGTGCTCTAATTCAGAACGAAATGACAAAAGCAGCACGTACCAAACAGCTCATCATTGAACAGGCAGCACCCATTTTCAATACAAAAGGAATTGCGGCAACAGCAATGAGTGACATTATGGAAGCCACCGGTTTAGCCAAAGGCAGTCTGTATGTACATTTTGAAAATAAAGAAGAACTTTGCAATGCTGTGGTAGATTATACGATGCATTGTTTATCTGAAAAAGTAAAACAGCAGCTGGACCGTCAAAAAACTGCCAAAGGGAAATTATTTGCCTATGTTGACTTTCTGAGCAATACCAAACAGCCGCCCATTCCCGGCGGATGCCCGATGCTGAATTTTGGTATGGAGGCAGACGATACCAACCCGGTTATCAAAAAGAAAGTGAACAAAAACATAACACTTGCTGTGGCTACCTTAACCAATATTTTAAAAGAAGGAATCGCTTCCGGCGAATTCCGGCAGCCGTTTAATGCCGAAGAATTTGCAACCAAAATGTTTGCCCTGTTGGAAGGCGGCATTATGATGTCCAGAATGGAAGAAAACAGCAAAACGATGCCATTGATCGTTGCGATCTTAAAAAAAGAAATTGAACTGTTAGGCTAAATTTTTTTACCTAAAAAATGACCGATAGGTCATTTTTGAAATATATGAATACTTATCAAAACTATAAAAACATGAAAAAACAAAAAGTATGGCTGATCACCGGAGCGTCAAGAGGATTCGGATTGGAAATCGCCAAAGCTGCGCTGAAAGCCGGCGATAAAGTAGTGGCTACCGTGAGAAGCAACCCGGAACAGTTTGAACAGCAGTTTCCGGAACAGCAAAATCTAAGCGTGGTGGTTCTGGACGTCACACAGGAAAAACAGGTTATAGCCGGAGTAGAAAAGGCAATTGCCACATTTGGCGGAATAGATGTACTGGTTAACAATGCCGGTTACGGATTATTGGGAGCTACGGAAGAAATAACGGATCAGGAGGTGAGAAGCCAGTTTGATACCAATGTCTTCGGATTGCTGAATGTAACAAGAGCGGTTTTACCGTATATGCGCAGCCGTCAAAAAGGGCATATCATCAATATCTCTTCTCTTTTCGGATATGCGGCTACGGTTCCCGGTTTCGGGCTTTACGGAGCTACAAAATTTGCAGTAGAAGGCATCACGGAAGGATTGCAGCTGGAAGTAAAACCGTTTGGTATTCACGTAACAGCCGTTGCCCCGGGATTGTTCCGTACCGATTTTGCTTCCGGTGATTCTTATAAAAGCTCACAGCTACTACTGGAGGAATACCAGGGAACGGTCGGTCAGGTGCGGCAGGCTGTTGCGGGACTTCACGGCAATCAGCCCGGCGATCCTGCAAAACTGGCTCAGGTAATTCTGGAGCTGGCCAACGCGGAACATCCGCCGTTACATTTACCGGTTGGTAAAGATGCGGTAAGTGCCCTGCGAGCCAAAATGAGCACTATAGCAAAAGAAGTAACGGAATGGGAAACCTTATCCGTGAGTACCGATCATCAGAAAAATTAAACTATTATATAAAAAAGCAATGAAAAAGATTATTTTAACAGGAAGTGCCAGCGGTTTCGGACTATTAACGGCAAAAACATTGGTAAAACAAGGACATACGGTGTATGCAACAATGCGTAACATTAACGGAGCGAATGCAGAACCGGCAAAAGCGCTAAAAGAATGGGCGAAAGCGCATAACGGTATTATTGAAATTGTGGAGCTGGATGTTACCAGTGATGCATCGGTAGCGAAAGCTATCTCGGAAATAACGGAAAAATCAGGAGGTCACATTGACGTACTGATCAATAATGCCGGTATTTCTTATATTGGTATTGCCGAAACCTTAACCATACAGCAAACGGAACAGCTGTTCCAGGTAAATGTTATTGGACCGGACAGAATGATCAAGGCGGTATTGCCGCTGATGCACCAGCAAAAGTCAGGATTAATCATTAACCTGACCAGTGTACAGGCGAGAAATGTAGGGCCGCTGTTAGCGACTTACAACAGCACAAAAGCGGCTTTGGATGCCTTATCGGTAGGGTATCACTACGAACTTAAATCGGCGGGTATTGATGTTGCGGTTATTCAGCCGGGAGCTTATCAGACCACAGATATTACAGCTAAGGCATTACAACCGGGAAATCCGGGAGCAGCGTCTGCATACGGACAGGATGTTCACCGGTTAAAAGCGGGACTCGATCACTTTTTTACCCCTACAACCGACAGTTCCGATCCGCAGGAAGTGGCCGATGCTGTAGCCGGTTTACTGGAGCTTCCGGCAGGGGAGCGACCATTGTGGACCGTTGTTGGCGGTGCAACGATGGCACAATATGTTCAGCAGATCAATCAGGCAACCAAAGGTCTGGTTGAAACGATGATACAGGTTTTAAGCTAAATATAGGATTGGTATAAAAAAAGCCGGTTTCGTTTTAGAATGAAACCGGCTTTGCTTTTATTTTAAAAAATCAGGATCCTCATAGGCCGGATTCGGATATTTATAAAACCCTTCTCCGGAAACAACACCCAGTTTTCCGGTATCTATAAAATGTTTTTTCAGGTATTCGGTTACCTTTATCTGGCCGGGATCTTTGGAAGCCGTGGCCGCAATTTTATTAATGTTGTATGCGGTGGTGATACCCACGACATCCAGTATACCAAAAGGACCTACCGGAGCTCCGGTGGCAACCATCCAGGTTTTGTCGACCGTTTCTACATCGGCAACACCTCGTACCAGTAGATCAAGACCGGCACCCAATAAAGGAACCAGCAGGGAATTTACGATATAGCCCGGCTGTTCTTTGTGGAGCGGTAAAGCAACCATTCCGATGGTTTTGGTAAAAGCAACCACTGTGTCAAAAATGGCAGCGTCGGTACCCGGATGCCCCATAATTTCGGCTGTGTTGTGTTTCCATATTTCATTGGCAAAATGCAATGCCAGGAATTTTTCCGGTCTTCCGGTAGCGCCGGCAAAATGACTCGGCAGGAGCGTGGAAGAATTGGACGCAAAAATGGTCTTTTCCGGAGCCACGGCAGCCAGCTTTTTATAGAAATCCGTTTTGATGGCCGGATTTTCAGGAACGGCTTCGATCAATAGATCGGCATCTTTTACCGCTGCTGCCAGATCGGTATAATAACTTAAATTTTGTATTGCTTTTTCAACCTGTTCCGGAGTGGCGTTCAGATCAGCCTGATAGGCCGTTCCCAGTTTTTGAAAAGCAGTTTTTGCTTTTTCTAATATAGCGTCATTAATATCATAAACCTTTACGGTATATCCGTGAAAAGCCGTTTGAAAAGCAATTTGCGCTCCCAAAACACCGCTTCCGGCTACTGTTACAATTTTAATATTCATTTCTTTTATATTTTGAATTAATCGGTTGTTGCTATAAGTATGATTTGTCCTGTTAGCGGGCAATCCTAAAACGGTTAAGCCGAAACAGGTATTCCGGCTAAGGCTAAAGTTACCAAAAATCGGAATGGAAATCCTGTAAAACCATTATAATTATCAATCTTATGACTTTTGAATAATGATCAAAAAACAAAAAGGATAATCTTCATTATCCTTTTCTGACGGGCATGATGCCGTTATTTATTTTAGAAGTCCACATCGTCCGGATACAAGCCGGATCCGCCAATGTAGGGTAAAGCATTGATGGCTTCCATGTCTGCATCGGTAATCGTAAATCCGTAAACATCCAGGTTTTGCTGGATTCTTTCCGGAGTGATGGATTTTGGCAGCGGTAAAGTTCCGTTTTGCAGGCACCATCTGATGCATAATTGGGCAACGGATACCTGATAACGGGCAGCAATTTCCATTAAAACAGCATTGGTCAGCATTTTTCCGGTTCCTAACGGCGACCAGGCTTCAATCAGTATATTTTCTTTTTGGCACAGGGCAACGATTTCTGGCTGAAGGTAACCCGGATGGTATTCGATCTGGTTGATAACCGGTTTCACTTTGGCATTTGCCAGTAAGGCTTCCAAATGGTGCACTAAAAAGTTGCTGACCCCGATAGCCTTAATTTTTCCATCTTCGTATAATTTTTCAAAAGCACGCCAGGTATCGGCATTTTTCTGCTGCCAGTCTGCAAATTGTTTTTCGGTAGCCGGCCAGTGGATCAGGTATAGATCCAGGTAATCGGTTTGCAGGTCTTTCAGGGTTTTGTCAAAGGCTTTTAGCGTACTGTCATAACCTCTTTCGGAATTCCATAATTTGCTGGTAATGAATAATTCCTTTCGGGAAATACCGGATTCGGCAATCGCCTGTCCGATACTTTTTTCATTTCCGTAAATCGCTGCGGTATCAATATGGCGATACCCGTTTTCCAATGCCGATTTAACGGCCAGAACAGCTGTTGCTCCGTCGGGCGTTTGCCAGGTTCCAAATCCGATTTCCGGAATTTCAACGCCGTTATTTAAGGTATAATTTTTAATGGAATGGGACATAGTGTATATGGTTTTATTAAAAAAATGAATGTTGGTAATGGTTTATAGTGTAAGAGTTACGCCATAAAGTATATAACCAAAGTTATCCATTTTTGAAGGGATGTACGTTAAATTTTTGTTGTATTTCCGGTTTTTCCGGAATGATTTCCGGTTAAACTTTCAGACCGCCAAAAATACTGGTCATCAGGATGCACAGAACAATAAGGGTGATACCGATGTACAGTTTGTCTTTTTCCAGTATAAAGGCGAACAGGGAAAACAACACCCGCAAAATAGGCGTGGCAATCAATGCGAGTACGCCAAACTGTATGATCTCGTTTGGATTTAAGGTTAAAACACCGTTTAAAATACCTTTAAAAGTGGTGTATTCTGCACCTTCACCGGTGAAAATACCATACTGCGGAACCGGGTTGCTGCCGTGTTCCGTTAAATAGGCAATACCGCCGATAAGCGCTAAAATACAGGCGGTGATCACGCCATAGCGCAATAACTGACCAACCAATTGTTCTACATCGGTGTCGTTCCACAAATTTTTTGAAAGTAGCTTTTTCATAAGTTGTAAATAGCGATTCGTTAGAATTGATGTTGGTAACCGTTGTAAATCATTTCAATGGCCACAAAAGTAATGGCGATACAGAAAATGATGCGCAGCACTTTAGGATCCATTCGGGTCAATAATTTTGAGCCGGTAAAAGCACCGCCTAAAACACCTATAATTACCGGGAAAGCAATGCCCGGATCGATATAGCCTCTTTGGAGGTAAACCACTGCACTGGCGGCAGCGGTAACCCCGATCATAAAGTTACTGGTGGTGGTACTCACCTTAAAAGGAATGCGCATGGTGGTATCCATTGCCAGCACCTTTAAGGCTCCGGAACCGATTCCCAACAAACCGGATAGCACACCGGCCACTGTCATAATAGAGAAACCGGCACCTACATTTTTTAATTTATAGGCCACTTCACCCTGACTGGTAGGATAGGTGCTGTTTAGCTTTAAGGCATAGGAAAGCCTGCTGCCTTCGGTTAAAGCCACCTGGTTTTTCTTCCGTAAGGTCATTACTGCCGAAAAAATAAGGACAATACCAAACAGTATTGCAATGGTATTGGTAGGCGTATAAACCGCAATGAGGGCACCAATCACGGCTCCGATGGTCGTGGCTATTTCCAGGAACATGCCCAGGCGGATATTGGTGATTCCTTCTTTTACATAGGCACTGGCCGAACCGGAAGAGGTTGCTATTGATGCCAGTAAAGCAGCACCGATGGCATAACGGATGTCAACGCCAAAACCAAGGGTTAGCAGCGGAATGACAACAACGCCGCCGCCCAAACCGGTCAGCGAACCTAATAAACCCGCCAGATAAGCACCTACTAACAGGATAAGGGTAAAGGTAAGTATGGTCATAAAATTCAATATTGAGGGTTACGGTATCATACGGAATATGCAATCGTTTTATACGCGTATTCCGTATGCTTTTTTTACATCGTTTTAAATTTCAATACAAACGTACGCTCTTTTTTTTAAACATCAGATGTTTTGATGTTTTTTGGAAAAAAATTAACACGGAAATATTAGTAATTGCGCTCCAGTATTTTCCTTAATACCTGTAAGGCGGTATTGGCTTTTTTCTTTTTTATCGCGTCCAGTAATTGTTCGTGCAGGTAATGGTTTATCGCAAATTTACTGGTGCCGTTAGTTTCACGGGCATTAAAGAAATTGCGCAGTACTACCGTAAAACCATAGTATAGTTCGGCCAAAACCTTATTTCCGGAAGCAAAAGCAATGGCCATGTGGAAATCAATATCGGCATCGGCACATTCCTGTGGATTTTCGGCAAGTATGGCTGCTTTACGCCGCTCTAAACATTTTTCGATTGCTTCGAGCTGTTCTTTAGTATGGTTAACACTTGCCAGTTTTATGATCTCTTCTTCAAGTAGCCTCCGGACGGCGTTAATTTCATCAAAATCGGCATGCTGAAGGCGCTGCTCCATGTTTAGTTCCCTGTAGTCGCTGTTAACGGTAGTGCCGGAACCCTGCTGAACTTTCAGTATACCGGAAATCGCCAGTGTTTTGATAGCTTCCCGTATGGTTGATCTTCCAACGCCGTATTGCTGCATCAGTTCCGGTTCTGCAGGAATTTTTTCGCCGGGTTTATACTTTCCGCCGGCAATATCTTCCTTGATCTGGTTGACTATTTTGGTATACAGTTTCATAACAGTTCTAATTTATTACAAACATAAGATGTTTCGTTTAAAAACCGGCTTTAATTGTGATGCCGATTTTACAAAAGGCAAGCTTACTGTTTTAATTTTTTTACAACCCAGGGTAATGTGAGCCCTTGACCCAGCAGTGTAAAAAGAACCACTACCACAGCAATAAATATAATATCGTGGCGTAACGGGAAAGGCGTACCGTCTTTTAGAGTGGCCGGCAAACCTATTGCTATGGCAAGCGATACGATACCCCGCATACCGGACCAGCTGATAATTAAACTGTTTGAAAAGTCCAGTAAAGCATCTTCGGGTATTTTTCGCTTTTTACTTTGAAATGCACGCTGTAGATTTATTTTCTGTAAAAACACTCTTGCCATTCGCAGTCCCAGGGCTACAACCGTGATCAGAAAGGCATAACCAATGTAGGGAAGGATCTGGTGCTCTTCTATGTTTTTCAGGACATACGGAAATTCCAGGCCAATCAGGATAAAGATCAGTCCGTTGAGCAGGAAAACAATAATATCCCAGATGGTCCGGGATTGCTGTTTCAGGTTTTCCGGGAATATTTTCCGGCTGATGCGGGAAATGCTCAAACCAATGGTAACTACCGCAATAACACCGGAAACACCAATTTCTTCGGCAACAAGGTAAGTGACAAAAGGCATTAAAATGATAAAGCTGATCGTCACTAAAATATCGTGATGCACCAGCCGGAGTATATAGGTGAGTATTTTCCCCAGGACGATACCTACCAGCAAACCACCGGCCATGAGTACTAAAAATTCCAGGGACGCTTTCCACCAGATAAAGGCCGATCCGGTAACGGCAGCCACGGCAAACCGGTAAGCAACCAGAGCGGAGGCATCGTTTACCAGGCTTTCTCCTTCCAATATGGTAATTGATTTATGGGACAACCCGAGTCCTTTGGTAATGCCAATGGCCGCAACGGCATCTGTAGCAGACAGTATGGCACCCAATACAAAAGATAACGGCCAGCTCATACCATCTATTAAATAATGTGCAGTGACCGCGATACCGGTAGTAGTCAGGAAAACCAAACCGATAGACAAGGTTCCGATGGTATTGATATGGGTTTTAAAGTCTTTAAAGGAGATATTAAAAGCGGCATCATACAATAAAGGCGGTAAGAAAAGCAGAAATACTACTTTGGGGCTAAGCTCAATATTGGGCATGGAAGGAATAAAGCCAATACCGATTCCGGCTGTTATTAGCAGTATCGGGTAAGGTAGTTTAATTTTATCGGCTATAGCGGTAAGCGCAATCATAATAGCCATTATGAATATAACCACACTGTAGTTTTCCATTAAAGTATTTTTTGACTATAAATAATGTTTCGATATTTACCCGCAAGGAGCTATGTAAAAATAGAGAATCTGTTTTATCAATAGTATAATTTGTCATAAAAATTATGGCCTCCTAATGAAATATTCAGCCCGATGGTAAATCCTTTTATGCCGCTGTGATTGTCGCCCAGATTCCAGCTATAACCACTGTGCAACGAAATCGCATTGAACATTTGTAGTCCGATATTGGGATTGATGTGTTGGGGAGATACCTGTAGTTTACCGTAGAAAAACATACGCCTGTATGCAAGGCTGCCCTCCGGAATTACATCGGGATAACCGGATCTGTTAAACAGATACCGTATGCCCAAACCTGCTGTTAAACCGGTTGAATTGCGTTCATCCTGGGCAAATATCTTGGTTTCGGTACCCAGACTAAGGCTGTGACGGCCCAGGTATTGGTAACCGACACTGATGGCTGAATTTTCGATTAATTGCGCCTTTGCTGTCATACAAATGAGGCATACAAAAAGGTATAGTAAGTGTTTCATGGTTGCGAAATTTAAAGTGAACATTGGTTTAATAATTATTGTGCTATGTTATTAATAAAAAACATCATTTTAATACATATTATAAGCTGCCTGAAAAGCCCGGAAACAGTTTTGGAAAATACACAAGCAGCCGGGCAATTCCCCATATTAAGATTGCCATACCCAGAATGCCCAGTGCTTTTTTGTTTTTCCAGCTCCAGCCAAACAGTACCGGAACTTCCCAGTATTTGATCAGTACATAAAAGAAGATACCGCAAAGCCCGGACCAGGTGAGTGTGGCAACATGTGATTTTTCGCCTGCAATCACGCAGGCACACAGGTAGACGACGGTGAACAGCTGTATTCCGATATAATTCTTATAGCTTTTATCCGAAAAGGATTCGTTTAGGGAGACATATAGTAAAAGCAGGATCAGCAACAAACTAAGCACCAGCAATGGCGCTGTGAATGCTGCCGGCAAAAACAGCAGCACCAGCCATAACGGCATTAGGAGTACAATACAGGAAGCCGGGATCTTTTTTGAATGGGACAAAGTATCCGGAAAAGGGAATAATAACCGCCAGGCTTTAGGCAGCAGCCTGTGTACGGGAGGAAGCAGGTATAAGGTGATTAAGACAGACACGGTTATTTCAAACGGATACCAGGGATCTTTGGTCTGGTAGATTACCCGGATCATCGCCAATATTGTTATCACTGCGGGCAGCGTTATTTGTACCAGTACTTCTTTTGGAGTCAGCTCTTTATAGGTAAAAGAAAAGGAAGTGATTTTATAGAAAGGCTTCCCGGTTGCAAACGAGGTCAGCAGTACCCAGAATACAGCCAGGCCGAGGTGTATTGTGACGGTACGAAGGACAACATCCTTTAGCTCCGGACCGAAATATAGCGCTGCCACAGCCAGCAGCAGCAGTTCAAACCGGAGTATTTTTGGCGAAAAAAGCAAGCGGAAGAACGGGGTTAAATATTGGAGAATCCGTTCATAGATGTGATGCCAGAAACGTTTGAGCAGCATCAGCAGGGCAAAGGTTGCTATTAAAGCGGCTGCAGCCGATAAAAGCCGTGCCGCAGTGAACAATCCGGTTAAGGCTTGCAGGCGTGATGTTTTTTTGACGGTATAGGCCAATTGCGCATTCTCTAATAAATCCGAAGCGATCAGGGCGGCCTGCTGTTTGGTTAATGGTGCCAGTCCGGTTTGGTGTGCTATCCAGAAAGCGTCAGCAGTTGCAGTATTACCGTAGGTTTTTAACGTACCATATTGGTAAAGGATGGTTTTCTGGTTGTTGGATAATCCGGACATTATTTTGGCCAACTCATAATCTGTTACCGGTGTGGCCGTCGGAAGCAGGAAAAAGAAAAGCAAGAATTTAAGCATGGAATACATTTAGATTAACACTATTTTTTTGTAACTCCGGGGGCTTTTTATTCGGTAATATTTATTGGCATTACTGCGCATTATAAGGGCAGGCTTATTCTGACCTTTGAACAACATTTCGGGTATAAGCATTCGTTTGCAACATTACATTTCTGTATCGTACCAAACGTCCTTATGTATTAAGGGGAGATGGGAACCATCCGGCAAAACGGTACCGGGTAGCGGAATATAAATTTAGGGCTATTTTTTTAATTTAAAAAATAAAATTACCCTTTTGCCGGCAGCATGGTGGGAGTGTAGCCGAAATGTTTTTTAAACGCATAGGAAAAATGCGAGATATCTTCAAAACCCACTTCCAGGTAAATTTCGGTGGTTTTTTTGTGCTTTTCGGCAAGGTAATAATGTGCCAGTTCCAGCCGCTTTTGTAGCAGCCAGCGCTGTGGAGTGGCGTGAAACAATTTCCGGAAATCCCTGTTGAAGGTTGCCAGGCTTCTTCCGGTGAGGTAGGCAAATTTTTCTAAAGACATGTTGAACATAAAATTACGTTCCATAAACGTCATCAGATCCATTTTTCCGGGTTCTCCGAAATTTGCCAGAACCTGGTCCACATCCGTATCGATTTCCCGCAAAATGCTCAGCGCCTCCGTAATTTTCAGCCTGGCAAGATGTTCGGGAAAAACACCTTCCATGTCAAAATAAGGAATTAAGGAAGCCAGACAGCTTTCCAGTAAAGGATGGTCTTTGAAATGAAAGATCTTTTGGGATGTACTGCTCTGCTGTTTAACGGCAATACCGGAGTAGAATTCTTGCAGCCTTTCTGTAGCCAGGTGCATCACCACTGTTTTATGTGGTAATCCGTGCTTGGGGTAATTGATCACCGTAGCCAGGCAGTTTCGCGGAATCAGGAAAATATCACCGGCACCGAAACAATAGGTCTTGTCGGCCTGTATGATCCTTGTTTCGCCGGAAATAAACCAGACGAGCATGTGGTAATCGAAAAGCAGTTCGGATTTAAAAAGCTTATCCTCATAACAGGAGAGTTTGATGTCCGGAGTGATGTATTTTGCCTGGTATTCCATCGGGTATAGGGTATTGCTGCAGCAAGCTGTTCTATTCCTGTAAAAATAAACAATATCCGTGCTTTTACGCCGGATCGGGTTGTTTTTTGATCGTAGTTGTATTGGAACGGAAAAGTTTGCTAAAAAAAACTGTCTTTGGAAGGTATGCGGATAGCTGCCAAAGACAGTGGGATTAATATTTCGATTATAGCCTTGTTAAAGGAAAAAAAAGACTGCTGATTAATTGGTTTTAAACGATATACCGGTTAGTTTTTCGCTTAATGTCCAAAGCTGTTTTGCATGGTTTTCATCCAGTGAATACAGCTGTACTCCGTATATGGTGGACGGCTCATCATAACGGTGCTCGATTTGTCCTGTATCCAGTTCGGCAATATCCGAATCTTCACAGTAAACACCGCCAATATGGTTTAGGGCTGCACTTGTAGCGCACCAAACGGTGGTAGCGGCACCTTGTGGAATGGTTTTTAACCGGGCAGCAACTTCCGGTTTGATGTTGCCTTCAGCATCATGCGTACCCAGTTGCTTGAATAGTTCGATCGGTTCTTCCCTGCCCAGATCGGTACCATATACCGAACCCGGATGCAGTGCATAAGCCCGTATATTAAAGGCTTTACCTCTGTTGTCCAATTCTAAAGCAAACAGGTTACAAGCTGTTTTTGATTGTCCGTAGCCTGATAAGGTCTGGTATTCCCGACGTTCAAAATTAGGGTCTTCAAAGTCAAATGGTGCCATTTGGTGGCCAAAGGACGAAACATTCAGTACTCTTGCGCCGTTGGCTTTTTTTAGCAGCGGCCATAACCTGGCCGTCAGGTGGAACTGACCCAGATAATTCGTAGCCAGCTGGGATTCGATGCCAAGGCTGTTGCGGCGTAAAGGCACCCACATAATACCGGCATTGTTGATCAGTAAATGAATTGGTCTTCCGGTTGCCAGGAATTTTTGGGCAAAAGCTTCAATGGATTCGGGTTCCATTAAATCGATGGTTTCCAGTTCGATATTCGTAATGCTCTGAAGGTTCTTTTTAGCCTTTTCCACATCTCTTACCAGCACGATAACCGTAGCGCCAGCGGCTACAAGTGTTTTGGTTGTTTCTAATCCGATACCCGTATGGCCGCCGGTAATGATGGCTGTTTTTCCGGTAAGATCGATTCCTTTAATGACATCCTGTGCAGTGGATGCCGCATTAAATCCAGAACCTGTAGGTTTCTGTAATGCTCCCTGATAATTGTTTTGTTCCATTTTGTATGATTTGATACTGCAAAATTAGAACGGGATTCTCTTTTGTATTTTGTTGAGCGTATCATTTTACTTTGTTGTAACTATCAAAATGGATTGGTAATGCTTTGAAATAGCCTGTTTTATGGAAGTCTACAGGGATTATCTTTTGATGCCATACATCAGGATTCGTTTAAACGCATATATTGCAGGCAGTTTAGGGAAATTCCGGGCTATCCTTTCTTTAAAAGCTTCTATAAAATATTCCTGCTGTTCCTTGTCCAGACGTTCCATATAAGGAACCAGCGATGTTCCGGAGATAAAGTTGTACAGCGTGTCGTGATCAGCGGCAATGATGGGGTATACTTTCTGAAACAGCTGGATGTCTTTCATACCATTATCAAACAAAAGCTGTGCATAGCTGTCTAAAGACAATACCGGAGAATCTCTTTTATAACCGTTGAGGTAAGTTGCAAAAGGCTGCTCTTCGATGAGTTCAAATAAAATTTTATTCAGCACGTTCTCTTTCTGAACCGGCATCTGCACGGCAAATTGTCCGCCGGGATGCAACAGCGAGAGCATTTTCGGGAATAAGGTTTCATGATCGGGCGACCATTGCAAAGCGGCATTGCTGAAAATCAGATCCCATTTCTGGCCGGAACCGGTAATGGCTTCGGTTGTTGCCAGTTGGAACTGCAAACGTTCGTTTTCAAAAGCTTTGGATTTGGCTAACATTTCCGGTGAGGCATCCACACCGGTAAAATGGGCTCCGGGAAATTTTTGGGTCAATATGGCTGTCTGCTCTCCTGTACCGCAGCCTAGATCGATTGCCTGAAACGATTCTTCAGGTGTAATCAAGGCGGCTAAATCATAAAAAGGACGGTAACGGACGTCTTTAAACTGGTCGTATAATTCGGGATTCCAGGGCATATCAATAGCGTTTTAAGCACCTCTTTAGAAACAGAGGACAGTTGAACAATCATTTATTAGTAGTTATTGCATACGCAATATAACGAATATGTAAACATAAAACGTTGTTCAGAATGGCAATCCATAGTATTACTAAAGAATATTGAGGGTTTTAAAATGTTGCTAATTAGTGTGATGAGGTAGCCGCCGCAAAAAAATGGATATGAGGAACAAAGTACGATCCTGTAAAAACAATAGGGATAGTATAAATCAGATTCCGGGTATACAAAAAAAACACTCCGGGATTTGCGGAGTGTTTTTATAATTAGGATAAGACTTATTTTATTTCTTTTGAAGCTTTGATGATCACGTCGGCCACTTCCTGCGGATGTGAGATAAACACAGCGTGACTGCCTTTGATCTCGGTTATTTTAGCCTTAGCCTTTTGATACATTTTACGTTGAATGGAAGGCAGGATTGCTTCGTCCTGAGTAGCCACGATACCATAGGAAGGTTTTGTTTTCCAAGGGGCTCTGGTCACTTTTGCGGCTAATGCAGCGGCGGCAAAACGGCCTTGTGAAGCATACATAAAGTCTGCCAGTTCTTTCGGAACATCGGCACAGAATCCTTCATGGAATTTGGCTTTGTCATAATACAGTATTCCTTTTTCATCGGCTGGTAAAATACCGTTTTTGGGAGAACCGGGTTCTGTTTTGGCCCAATCCAAAGCCGATTCGCCTTTATCTAACTGGAAAGCGGCAAGGTAAACCAAAGCCGCAACTTTAGGATGATCGCCCGCTTCGGTAATTACGCTTCCGCCATATGAATGGCCCACTAAAATTGCCGGACCGTCCTGTCTGTCCAAAGCTGCTGTGGTCGCATCTGCATCGGCTGCCAGGGAACTTAAAGGGTTTTGCACTACAGTAACGTTATAGCCCTTTTTGGTCAGGATATCGTATAAACCTCTGTAGCCGGAACCGTCTACAAATGCCCCGTGTACCAGGACTACATTTTTAATTGTTTTTGACGATTGTGCTAAGGCTGTGGTTACATTTCCGAGAATACCGGATAATACTAACAGGCAGGTCAGGATCTTGATTTTTGACAGGGATGCTACTTTCATATCTTTTAATGTTTAGATTATTAACAGGGCAAAGATATTTCGGTTGGAAAGCTTAAAAAATGTGTAAAAGTTGATTATAATTGTATATTTTTCCCTGAAAGGTATTTTTTCTTAAAATTGGAAGGTGTGTCACCCGTTTTGTTCAAAAACAGGCGGTTAAAATATGCCGGATCTTCATAACCCAGTTTGTACGCGATTTCCTTTACGCTATATGGAGAATAACACAACAGTCGTTTTGCTTCCAGTATGATCCGGTCCTTAATAATATCATTCGGGGCTGCCAGATCCAGGCGGTTAAAACGGGCGGAGATTGTTTTGGGAGCCAGGCCTAAAAGATCGGCATAATCTGCCACGGTATGTTTGTCTTTAAAATGTATTTCCACCAGGCGGCTAAAGTCCCTGAAAAAATCGATTTCTTTGGCGGGTTCCTCATTTAGTCTGCCAAGCTGCTGTTTTTTCCATATCCTGGTGGCTCTGATGATGAGCTGTTTCAGATAGGTTCTGAGCATTTCTTCCTGCGACGATTCCTTTATGGTAAGCTCGTCTATCAGTTGCGTATAGACATGATCAATCATAGCCGCTTCTCCTTCCGATAAGCGGGTCATTGGCATGTTATAGATGTTGTTGAACAGTATTCCGTCGCAGGCCACTTCGGCATCATGGATCTGTATGCAGTAAAAATCACGGTTATAGTAAATAAAGTGTGCTTCCTCGCTGCCGGTTTCCAGTATTTGAATGTATTGGTTGTTGCTCACAAAAAACAAAGTGGGCTCTTCCGTGGTATAGTCGTTAAAATCAATGGTCAGTTTATAACCTTTAGGAAGATACAATACCTGTATGTACATTTTATACAGACCGGCATTGATATTGTGCAGCACAGCGTCATCTATTCTGACATAGCCGAACATTTTATAATTGGATTCAAAGTAGTTGGAAAGCGCCATTTTTTAGGATTTTAAATTTCGGATGTCTTCAAGTCTTTTCAGGATCACGGTTCTTAAGCGCTCCTCATTTTGATCGCCCCATTGCCCTAAAACGGAAATAACAGGGATTAAGGTTGCACCAAATGCGGTTAAGCGGTATTCGACCTTGGGTGGTACAACGGGATAAATTTCCTTGACAATCAATTCATGTTCTTCCAGTTCCTTAAGCTGCATATTCAAAACCCTTCTGGAGGCATCGGGAATTTTGCGTTGCAGTTCGCTGGGCCGCAGGTATCCTTCATTGATAAACCAGAGCAAACGGATTTTCCACCGGCCGTACAGGACTTCTCCAATCAGGTCCAGGCCGCAGTTCAGGTTCGGAATAATTTTTCTTTCGTACATAATACAAATTTAACCCGATGTTTCAAAATGTACAATAGGGGATTAATTTATCCCTATGGGAATCGTTTTTCCGTACTTGTACAGCTTGATCATACGCCCCAAATTTGCAATAAAAAAGAACACCATGGAACAGGAATTTAATTTTAATAATGAATTGTCGGGCAAGATCGCATTGGTTACCGGCGGAACAAAAGGAGCCGGAAAAGCGATTGCCGACCGATTACTGAAAGCCGGGGCAACCGTTATTATCACAGCGCGGAATGCTCCTGAAAAGGAAGACGGACGGCTGCACTTTATCGCTGCCGACCTGAGCAAGCCCGAAGGAACGCAGGCTGTAGTGACTGGGGTACTGTCGCAGTTTGGGCGGCTTGATATTCTGATTAACAATCTGGGCGGTTCGGAAACACCCGGAGGCGGTTTTGCCGCACTTACCGATAATGACTGGGAGGCAACGATCCAGACGAATTTACTGGCGCCTGTTCGTTTAGACAGGGGAATATTACCGCAGATGATTGCCAGAGGAAGCGGCGTGATCATTCATATTGCTTCGATACAGGGAAGGCTGCCGTTATTTGATGCTACCTTACCGTATGCGGCAGCTAAAGCCGGACTGATCAATTACAGCAAAAGCCTGTCCAATGAAGTGTCGTCCAAAGGGGTTCGTGTGCTGACCGTTTCCCCGGGCTGGATCATGACCACAGCGGCAACAAGAATGATGGAACGGATAGCCGAAAGTTCGAACAGTACAGTCGGGCAGGCAACGCAAAGCGTTATGGATGCTTTGGGCGGTATCCCGATTGGCAGACCGGCACAACCGGAAGAAATTGCAGAGTTAGTGGGCTTTTTAGTATCGCCGAGAGCACACTATTTAACAGGAACCGAGTATGTGATTGACGGAGGAACGATCCCTACCATTTAATAACCATAAAAGAGAACCGGATGAATTTACCCGATAGTATAGCGGCATTAATAGCTGCACAGGACAATTATGACGCGGCTGCTTATGCCGCCTGTTTTACCGAAACGGCCGTCATTATTGATGAAGGCAATACCTACAATGGGCGAAGTGAAATTGCCCAATGGATTGCGAAAGCAAACGAAGATTATAAAACCGTAATGACACCGCTTAAATATACCGAAAGCGGTACTTTTGGTGTGCTGACAGCCGAAATTTCAGGCACATTTGCCGGCAGCCCTATAATTTTAAAGTATTATTTTGAACAAGCTGCCGGGCTTATTCAGTCGTTGAAAATAACTGGTTAGTCTAAAGCTGGGTTATTGCCCATAAAAAGGACTGGCGGGAACAATTCCCGTTAGTCCTTTTGTTCATTCTTTAAAATAATTGCTTAGTTTTGAATAGGATTGTTTCCTTGTTTAATCAGTTGGTCTAAGGCTTTTTAGACGATAGAACAATTTTTTAATGAATCTGTAAACGTATTCCGGCCTGTTCCGGAAGACACGCTGAAATACGGTAGTTTTTCGTTTATATATTCCATAACCCAAACAGGCTATCTTTCAACATGCTGCACCAGGAATTTGAACCACCGGAGGAACTGCGGGATATCATAAAATGTTTTTGGTATACCCAAATAGACTTTGGCGGACTGCAATCAGATTTTGAGGTAATGCCCGATGGCTATGCCGAAATAATTTTTCATTTCGGAAGTCCCTGCAGCATTTCTTCTGAGGGAAACCTGCAGCCGTTGCCATCACCGTTTATTATGGGGCTGCTCAATCAGCCGGTTATTCTAAACACAAAAGACCGCCTGGAAATCATTGGTATCCGTTGTTTTCCCTGGACAGTGTTTGACTTACTCGGACTGCCGTCCGGTAACACAGCAGTGTACCTGTTTGAACATCCAGTCGCCCGGCTTCAGTCGGAATTACATCCGTTTATCGATGCCGGCAGGATTGATGAAGCGGTGACCCGGGTAAAACAGTATTTTTTGGAGGCACGGCCGCAGGTTACTGCCAACAATCTACTATCCAAAGCAGGAGTGGCGATGAGAAGTGCCAACGGGATGCTGCCGGTTAGCGAGGTAGCGGCAGCGGCTCATGCAACGGTTCGTACGCTGGAAAGGAAATTCAAACAATCGTCCGGATATACGGTTAAAGACGTGTCCGGTTTGATGCGTTTTGAACAGGTGCGAAACCACTTATGGCTTTATCCGGATTCGAATCTTGCCGGTTTGGCACACGAGTTCGGTTATACGGATCAATCCCATCTCAGCCGGGAATTCAAGCGCTACAGCGGTACGACGCCGGCGGCATTTGCCCGCAAAGCAAAAAAGGGAAACCGCCTGTAAGCCGTAATTTTGTCGTGTTTGTACAAGCCAGACACAGCAACATTCCGGAATTTTGTGCTTCAATCATATCATTATGAAAACAACAATTGAAAGCAACAATTTTGCACAGCAGCCTACGGTTTATGATGTTATCATTTCCGGCGCCGGACCGGTAGGCTTATTCCTTGCCTGTGAACTGGCTCTGGCAAAATGTTCGGTGCTGGTACTGGAAAAGGCAGCGCAGCCGCATTCGCCTTTAAAGCAGCTTCCTTTCGGGATACGCGGACTTTCGGCACCGACTATCGAAGCACTTTACCGCCGCGGACTGCTCCATGAACTGGAAATACACAAACGCGTTAAAAATCCGCATTCCCATGCCGTAGCAGGACCGCGCCGCCAGGTAGGACACTTTGCCGGTATTCCATTCCATCAAGGCAATATTGACAGCACGCAGTGGCCGTACCGGCTGTCCGGTGCAACGGAAACGAATTTGTTATCTGAAATGGAAGAGCTTGAAACGGTGTTTACCCGCCGGGCAGTAACTTTGGGAGTAACCATCAAACGCGGTTTTGCCGTAACAGATTTTTGTCAAACAGAAGCAGGCGTGACAGTCCGATCCGGAGCGCAGTCTTTTGCCGGCAAATGGCTTGTGGGTTGTGATGGCAGCCGTAGTATTGTTCGCAAGGCGGGCGGTTTTGAGTTTGCCGGTACGGAACCGGAGTTTACCGGCTATTCTGCTAAAGTTGACCTGGCCAATCCGGAAAAACTTCTTCCGGGCCGAAACGTGACTCCAACCGGGATGTACCTGCAGTCGCAGCCGGGTTTTCTGGTTATACAGGATTTTGATGGCGGGGCATTTCATAATTCGGGAGAGCCGGTCACGGCCGAACATGTTCAGGAGGTATTGCGCCGTATTTCGGACACTGATGTTACAATCACTGCCCTACATATTGCCACTACCTGGACCGACCGGGCACGGCAGGCGACAGCTTATCGTAACGGACGGATATTTTTAGCCGGTGATGCGGGGCATATTCACGCACCGTTGGGCGGTCAGGGACTTAACCTCGGGCTGGGCGACGCGATGAACCTGGGCTGGAAGCTTGCTGCGGTTATCAAAACGGCAGCTCCGGAAAGTTTACTGGATAGTTATTTTACCGAAAGGCACCCGATTGGTGCGCGTGTTTTGGATTGGTCGCGTGCGCAGGCAGCGATCATGAAACCGGATCCGGATGCCCGGGCGCTGTATGCAATTGTCCGTGATCTTATCGACACCCGCGATGGAGCTACCTATATTGCAGGACGGGTATGGGGTGTACATATGCATTACCATCTCGGTGGCAATCATCCTTTAACCGGTTACAGTGTTC
Source organism: Flavobacterium inviolabile (assembly GCF_013389455.1). Classification (NCBI taxonomy): domain Bacteria; kingdom Pseudomonadati; phylum Bacteroidota; class Flavobacteriia; order Flavobacteriales; family Flavobacteriaceae; genus Flavobacterium; species Flavobacterium inviolabile. Next base: position 2,059,304 of record NZ_CP058278.1, read on the forward strand.
CCAATTTTGAGTTGGAAGACGGTACAACAATTGGCGACTTGATGCATGACGGGAAGGGAATACTGCTTGATTTTAATAATAATGATTCCCTAAAGAGTTTAGCAAATGAATATAGCCGGCAAATCCAGTATGTTTCGGGCAGTGCAAAGGAGCAATTGGGATTGAGTGCCGTACTGGTACGTCCTGACGGGATTGTTGCCTGGACTTGTGATGCGGCACCGGATTACGGCGAACTCCAAATGGTTGCTGCCCGTTGGTTTGTTCGTAATTAAGAGATTAAAAAAGAAGGAGGCTGGTGTAGTCCTGTTTTAGCAGTGCTACACCAGCCTTCTGTATTGTAACGTTAGCCGGTAAATTAATGTATCGCAACGGGGTTTATATTAACCTGGGTGGAGCCTACATATAACGGCTGTCCCAAAACAAACAGGAATTCCCAGACTTTATCTTTCACTAATGCCCGGCTGTCTATTAATTCCAGATTGTAGATGCCGCGTTTTGCCAGCATAAACTGATTAACGGGAAATTCGTCATTGCTTTTCGGATTGGGATATACTTCCGAAGCCCAGGTGTCGCCGCCAAAAGCAACGATGCCCTGGTCGGCCAGCCATTTTGCAGCTTCCATACCGATACCCGGTTCTACTTCCAGGAATTGTTTGTTATCTTTTCCGATTAGTTCCAGCCATCCGGTGTTGAACAGCACCACATCGCCTTTACGGATCGTTAATCCCTGCTTTTTAAGTACGGCCTGAATATCGGCTACGCTAAACTCGGTACCGCCGGGTACAATGGCTTTTCCGTAATGAGCTGTCATGTCCAGAACCACCCCTCGGGTTACGATTGGCGGCACTTTTTCGATACCCAGTTTTTTGACTCCTTCAACGGTAACGAAATCGGCAGCTTTATTGCCGTTGTAATATATGTTGTCTATCCCGATATGACTGATACCGTTAAGCTGGGTTCCTACGCCGGTCCAGGCATTTACCAGTTCGTCGTTAAAACTGAATTTATTCGGACCTAATGTTTGTCCGCCCTGTTCTCCGGGCTGGATGTTATACAGGTGAAAGCTCCGGTGCCGGAAGGCGGGTAAGTTTTTGTCTACCGGAACTGCCAAAGGGTATGTTTTACCTGTTTTTACCAGTTTAACAGCCTGCATGACTACTTCGGGAGTGATCAGATTGGCGGCACCGATTTCATCGGCTGCGCCATATCCCGACGGATACCAGCTGTTGTTTGCCTGGTTCTGGGCTTGCAGCGAAAATCCGCCGGATAATGCTATCGCTGCCAGGCTTATGATTGATAAAAGATTTTTAGCTTTCATGATTACAGTTTTGAAAGTTCATCGTTAATCAGCTGCAGCTCTCCGGGCGTGATGGTAATGTTCATCGCCTGTGCGTTGGCAATTGCCTGTGCAGCGTTTCGGGCACCGGCCAATACTACGCTGATGGCCGGCTGAAGGGTTGTCCAGCGTAACACCAACTGGGAAAGTGTGGCGCCTTTGCTTTGCGCAATCGGTTCAATGGCTTCCAAAAAGGATTTTACTTTATCCAGATCAAACTGGGAGAAGTATCCGTTGCGGTGGTCATTGTCTTTCAGTTTACTTTCTTTAAAGTATTTACCGGTTAACAGGCCTCTTTCCATCGGGCTGTATACGATAATCCCGGTATTGGTTTCTAAAGAGTAGGGTACTAAATCGTTTTCGATGGCACGGTTAAGCATGCTGTAGGAAACCTGGTTGCTTGCTAATTTCAGGGTGCCGGAAGCTTCTTTTAACTGGTCTACACTATAATTGCTCACACCGGCTGTGCGGATTTTTCCCTGTTGGATCAGTAAATCCAACGCTTCCATCGTTTCGCTGATGGAGGTTGTGCTGTCCGGCCAGTGCAATTGTAACAGGTCGATATAGTCTGTTCCTAAACGTTTCAGGCTTTCTTCTACTTCTTTAATAATGTTGGCTTTTGAAGCAAATTTGTATACCGGGATTTTGGTTCCGTTTTCTTCGGCGTCAAAGAAAAATTCACCTTTTCCCTGGTTGCTGCCGTCCCAGACCAATCCGAATTTGGTTAAAAGCTGTATTTTGGAGCGGTCTTTTCCTTTAATGGCTTCGCCTATCATTTGCTCGCTTAAACCGAATCCGTAAAAAGGAGCGGTATCAATGGAGGTTACTCCGTGATCTAAGGAGGCGTGAATGGAGTCGATGGAATCTTTTTTCTCGTTGCCGCCCCACATATTACCGCCAATGGCAAAAGCGCCATGGGTAATTGCTGATAATTCCAATGCTGTATTTCCTAATTTTCTGTATTCCATATTGTGGTGTATTATAGTAATGTTGTGCGTAAAATGGTTGGCTGTTCCTGTAGTTTTTCGGCTACCAGTTCGCCAAATTCCTGAATGTAAGGCTGCTGGTTATGGGCTTCCAGTCCTTCTTTATTTTTCCATATTTCATAAAAGGAAAAAATGTTTTTGTCTTCCAGTCCCTGATGCAGGCTGTACAATTCGCAGGCTTCTTCTTTACGGGTTTCGGTGACCATGTGCTGCAATACCGCCAGCACGTCGTCCCGGTATTCGGCTTTTGCTTTAATGATGGCTGTTAAATGGATTTTCATAGTACGGCTTTTTCGTGTAATTGGGTGTTGAATACGGTTGCGAGATGTTCCCGGTAAATAGCCATGTCACGGTCTATGTCGGCATTTTTTTCCACATCATGGAAATGGAAGCTTTTTAGCGGTTGCAGACCGATAAAGGCATTCATTCTGTGAAAACCGAATAGAGGACCTTCATCGACACTATGTTCGTTAAAGAATTCTCCGGGCAGGGTAAATGCGGTTTCCGGAGCATTCCAGCTTGTGGTAAGCATATAGGATCTTCCGTGAAGCATACCGCCGGTTCCGTAATTGATTTTCGGGTTTGCTGCCGAACGGCCGTCGCTGTGGTAAATGCCTTTCTGATGTCCGGCAGTGAATACCTCATCAATGTATTTTTTAAAGCCGTTCGGTACCTGGAACCACCATATCGGGGTATGGTAGATGATGGTGTCGGCCCATACAAATTTGGCTACTTCCTCGTCCGGGTTATACCCGTTTGCGATAGTGGTCTGTTGTAGTGCTATGTTTTGCTGACCGCCGAAAAAAGTAAGTGTTTCTTCTGCTATAGTATTGTTGAACCTTCCGCCGGAATGACCGAAGTTTTGTCCTGCATTTATGATCAATATTTTTTTCATTGTATTTTGTTATTAAATGACAGGACAAAATTAAAGGGTAAATAAGTATCATAAAAATAATATGATTTATACCTTTGTATTATAATAATTATAGTTGGCTATGGTAAATCTGGAATGGTATCGTACGTTTAAAGCAATCTATCAAAGCGGAACGCTCACCGGTGCTGCGGAATCTTTGTTTATTTCCCAGCCGGGTGTCAGTCTGCATTTGAGTTCACTGGAAAGTTATGTGGGCTATAAGCTTTTTGAACGTTCCGGCAGGAAAATGGTTCCTACCGAAAGGGGAAAGATTTTGTATAACGCTGTTGCGGAAAGTCTTGCTTCATTGGAAGAAGCGGAGAAGAATTTCCAGCGTAGCACGGAAAAACATACGCCCACCATTAGTATCGGAATGTGTTTTGAAACGTTCCAGATCACACTGGAACAGTATATTTCTACGCTTCCGTTTAATGTAATTATCCGTTTTGGCGATTATCACGAAATGCTCGACAATCTGGATAAGGGTATTCTGGATTTAATTATTACGCCGCAAAAAGGGACTTCCGGTAATATTGAACATCAGGCATTTTCATCGGAGACCATTGTACTGGTAGCGGGGAAAGATATCGATGCTGTTCCTTTTCAGCAATTGACCAAACAGAAAAAATATGCCGAAGCGGAGCAATGGCTGAAAGCGCAGAAATGGTACGGTACAACAGGGGATATGGAGCATCTGTTTCGTTTCTGGCAGCTTAATTTTGGCAGTAATCCCGATTTCAGACCCAATTATATAGTACCGAATCTTAATTCGATCGTCAGATGCCTGAGCAGCGGGAAAGGACTGGCGGTTATACCGGATTTCCTGTGCAGCAAAGAAATTGAAAACGGACTGGTAAAGCTGGTCTGGAAAGGGCATAAGCAGCTGAAAAATACGCTTTATTTTGCCAACCGGAAGAATACGACCTATGCGAAGGAGATTGAGTTGATTAAGAGTCTGTTCCGGGAGGTGATGGTTTAAGTTTGAGGTATGAGGTTAGAAGTATGAGGTTAGAAGTATGAGGTTAGAAGTGTGAAGTATGAGGTATGTGTTGGTTTTTGGATGTGACTAATCTTTTAATCCTTTGCCTTCGAGAATTTGTGAGGTGTATTTCTCAATTCTTGATTCCCGGGTTTTGGATTGTTTGGGTGCGGCAAAATAAAGGAGATAGGCTCTTTGTCGTCCGGGTGTTAAGGCTTCAAATGCCGTTTTCAGAGCCGGCGTTTCGTTTAGTTTCTGCTGAAATTCGTCCGGAACGGTGAATTCATCCGTTTTTTTAAAGCGGACTTCCAATCCGGCGTTTTCCACTTCTATGGCTTCATAGATATAGGCTTTCAGGATGGTTTTCTGCTCCGTTATTTGCTGTACATTGGTAAACCGGATCTGGCGGGTAGCCTGTGTTTTTTTTGTTTGTTGTATCAGGATACCATCGGTATTGTGCAACAGCGCACCCTTGAAAAACAAAACGGCACAGTATTCTTTAAATACATGTAGTAAAACGATGTTGTTTTTCTGAAAGGTATAGCAGGGAGTACCCCATTTTAATTCTTCGGTAAGTCCGCATTCCAGTACAATCGTTCTCAATTGTTCCAGTTCTTTCTGCCATGTGTCGGCTTTATCAAAATAAAAATCAACTTTAGGGTCCATAGCGGTTACATAACAGGGTGCTGACCAAAGATACAAAAAACACTTTTAAATCAGTTTGTTGTTGATGGCATAGAATAAGGCTTCGGTAATGTTGCTGACCCCAAAGTTCTCAAAGATTTTACGCCTGTGGTATTTAACGGTATCGGAGGTTACAAAAGTCATTTCGGCAATCTGGTTGATGCTGTATCCCTGGGTGTATAGTCTCAGGATCTCGATTTCCTTTGGTGATAGTTTCTGTTTTTGTTCCACCAGCCACTCGCGGCTGCCGGTGTCCAGTTTCCAGATACTGCCGGAGCCTTGTTTGGAGATGATGATGTTTCCGGATTTCTGATTGTTTGAAAGGGAAACCACACAGATCGCTTTCCATATTTTTCCTTCATTCGTCAGAAAGACCGGGGTGAGCTTATGGCTGATGAGCATCGGTTTTCCTTTTTCATTGATCAGGCGGAAGTCGTAGGTGATGGTATAGCTTTTCCGGTCTTCATTATTGGGTAATTTATCAAAAAAGTTAAATCCTTCCGTGTTGATCACTGTGAGTAATTCAAGATCGTCCGGGTGAACATTTTTCAGGTAAAAATCATAACCGGATTCCTGAACTTCGGCCGGAGTATGGCCGCATAAAAACAGGGGATTGTCCGAAACGAATTCAAATACCATGTCTTTATAGTCGATCACGTAGATACTTTCATACGTTAAACGGGAAAAGGACCTGACAACTTCAAGGTAATTCTCAAGTTGAAACGATTCTTCTTTCGCAATACTTGAGATGTGATTTTTATCGGAAAACAGTATTTTTTTATTTCTTTCCATGGACGTTAAAACTACACTGAGGTGTAAGGTACAAATTAAATATCTTTCTGTACTTTGTACAAGATTATTAATGGATAATTATAGGTTTTAGGTAAGATATAAGAAGTAAGAAATGAGTAATTGTAAAAATTGTAAAAGTGAGCTGACCGGGAATTTTTGTTCCGATTGCGGACAGCCGGTAAATCTCAAACGAATAGATGCTCATTATATCCTGCATGAGATCGAACACGTGCTGCATTTTGAAAAGGGGATATTGTTTACGATAAAGGAGCTGATAATCAGACCCGGGCAAAACATCAGGGAGTTTATCACGGATAACAGAAGCCGGCTTGTTAAGCCGATACTTTTTGTTATTGTCAGCTCGCTGATTTATTCGATCATCAGTCATTTTTTCCATATCGAAGGTGGGTATGTGCAGCTGAAGGAGGTAAAGAATTCGGCATTGGTTGCTATTTTTGACTGGATTCAGAATCATTACGGGTATTCCAATATTATCATGGGCGTGTTTATTGCGGCCTGGGTAAAGCTGTTCTTCCGCAAATACCGCTATAATTTTTTTGAGATATTAATCCTGTTGTGCTTTGTGATGGGGATGGGGATGTTGTTGTTTGCTGTTTTCGCCATTGCCGAAGGTCTAACGAATATCAGTTTAATGCAGATTTCAGGAATGTTGTTTTTAGTTTACTGTTCCTGGGCAATCGGGCAGTTTTTTGATCCGGTCAGACCGGTAAATTATTTTAAAGCAGCGGCTTCTTATATCTTAGGGATGCTCTGTTTTACGATTACTGTAACGTTTTTAGCTGTTTTTATAGACCTGGTTATAAAACGGTAAAAGAAGGGAAGTTTTATAAGGGAGCAATTGGCGTATTTTTTTGCCATAAAAAATTTGCAGAAATAAAAAAGCTTTCTATATTTGCAACCGCAATCAGGAAATGGTTGCGATGTATTGGAGAAATGGCAGAGTGGTCGATTGCGGCAGTCTTGAAAACTGTTGACTGTAACAGGTCCGGGGGTTCGAATCCCTCTTTCTCCGCAACTATCTTCTGAATAATGAAGAAAACGCAAATGTAGCCCTTAGATTTTTAATCTCAGGGCTTTTTCTTTTGTAAACGTGGTAATGACAAATGGTGACAATTTAATGAAAAATTGTTCTTTTAAATCGTTACAAAATCGTTACCATTGATTGGGAAAGGTGTTGTAACTAATACATTTGCAAAGCATTGTAAAATAAAGTTTTGGAGTCTCACTCTCCGCTTAATAGTCAGACACTTGTCTGCCAAATCAAGAAAGCGCCTTAATGAAGTAATGTGTTAAGGCGATTTTTCATTGCTTTAAGTCTAATCAAACTTACGGTACAAAAACATTTTTTTGATAAATACATTACTATATAAAAGCTAGTTTAAAAGAAAATAATTTCCTGATTAAGATTCAGTTTGTTAATAATGGTTTGATCTTTCTTGTAACAACAGTATAAGCCTCAGTTTTACTATTTTATTTTTGCTTAAATCGACTTTATTAAAAGTTATCAACTTGTGAATATTGAATTAATTTATTTTATAATTTGCCTCTTTTGTAATTTAAAAATGGTAAAACATGGAGGGAATTGTACTAAAAAATAATAAAATAGAATTCGATCACTCTTTACTTAAAGACAAACACTTTTTCGCAGGTTATCTAAATTTAGCACAGAATAATATAGACCAGGCACTTGAGGCTTATAAAGTACGCTTTGGTGTAAAGGCAAATGAAAAGGATAATTTTTCCGTAATTGATAATTTAGATATAAAAAAATTATCTGAACCGGATTACATAAACCGTATTGATTTTTTAAAACTGCATTTTCCAGTAGTTGGTTATTTAGATTTACCCGTAACAAATGACCTCTTTAAAAATGAAATAGACAAAAATTTAGCTAGAAGATTATATTTCAAAGAAAATTTCAAAGTGTTAGTCAAGACTATTGATTCTTTGCGTAATTTTTATACTCACTATTATCATAAATCATTACCGTTTGATAAAAAGCTGTTTACATTAGTAGATGAAATCTTTTTACAGGTAATACTAGATGTAAAGCGTCTGAAGAAAAAAAATGATCATACCAGACAATTTTTAAAACAAAGCCTAAAAGAAGAATACCCTATACTTTTCAATTTAAAGAAAAAGGATTTACAAGATAAAAAGGCGAAAGGAAAAAAAGTTAGCCTGGATACCGTAAGTATTAATAATGCTGTTTTTAACGATGCTTTCTTTCATCTGCTATACCAAAAAGATCAGTTAAATCCGTTTTATAAATCGGCTTTGCTTGATGGGGAACATTATGAAAATACAATCTCCATATCTCAAAACGGACTCCTTTTCTTATTAGGGATGTTTCTGAATAAAAAAGAAGGTGAAGATTTACGATCGCAAATAAAAGGTTTTAAAGGCAAGGTGGTTAAAGACCACCCCGAATTTCCTAATGCCAAAAATAATAGCTTCCGTTTTATGGCTACCCATTGGGTGTTTTCGTATTTAGCCTTTAAAGGGATACGGCAAAAAATAAGTACCGCATTTGACAAAGAAACGTTGTTAATACAGATAGTAGACGAATTGAGCAAAGTTCCCGATGAAGTTTACAACAACCTTTCGTTTGAAAAACAACAACAATTTGTAGAAGACATTAACGAATATATAAAAGAAGGTAATGAAACGGAAAGACTAAACGATGCTATTGTGATACATCCGGTGATTCGAAAGCGTTATGAAAATAAGTTCAATTATTTCGTATTGCGCTATCTCGATGAATTTGCCGGTTTTCCCTCGTTGCGTTTTCAGATTCATTTAGGAAACTATGTACATGACAGACGAATTAAAAATATAGCCGGTACTAGTTTTGAAACAGATCGTATCGTAAAAGAAAAAATAAATGTATTTGGTAACCTTTCAGAAGTCGGTAATTTAAAAGCAGATTATTTTGAAAAAAATGAAGCATTAGCTACCGATTCCGGTTGGGAAATCTTCCCTAATCCTTCGTATAATTTTGTATCGGAAAACATTCCGATATTTATAAACCTACAGAAAAGTAAAGTTCCTGGTGCTGCTAAATTATTTGGACAAATAAAAAGTAAGCAGATTAAAGTAGAAAAAGAGGATGGCAATCAAAGAGCTGAAAGCAAGTATACCAAAGAACAAATGACCACTCTTATTGATCCCAACATTAAAGGGCAAACCTTCGAAAAGATATATATTGGTCCTCCAACAGCCATGCTTTCGTTAAACGAATTACCGGCATTGTTGTATGAATTACTGGTTCGTAAAGTATCTCCAGAAGCCATTGAAAATACAATGATTCAAAAACTAATGGATCGTTTTTCTACAATCGAAAAATATGCCCCATCCGATAAACTTTCGGCATCCCAAATCACTAAAAATTTAAGACGATCAGACGTAACGGAGAAAATCGACACTGAAAAGTTACAACGTTCAATTGAAAAAGAAATAAAAATTTGTGACGAAAAACTAGCAACTATCAGTCAAAACAGAAAAGATACAAGAGTACCTCATCATAAACGGATGTTTATTTTTACCAATAAAGAACTGGGTAGTGAAGCTACATGGCTTACAGACGATTTGATCCGTTTTATGCCTAAAGATGCCCGCGAAAATTGGAAAGGCTACCAACACAGTCAACTACAACAATCCCTTGCATATTTTAATCAGAATACCCGCGAAGCTTTTTCGTTATTACAATCGGTTTGGGATTTCAAAGACACCAATTACAACTGGAATAGCGGTATTCAAAAAGCCTTTATTTCCTGTAAACATTTTGATATGCTATTGGAAAGATACCTTAACAACCGAAAAGATACTTTAACGGCTATGTATGAAGGTGTCCGGTCATTTAGCTCCAATACAAAAATGTTAAAAAAACTGATTGAACAGCAAAACATATGGACGGTATTCAATAAAAGATTGTTTCAGATTAACCCAATTGATCAACAAAAAGAACGACTGTTGGCCAAACCACTAGTTTTCCCGAGAGGTATCTTTGATGAGAAACCAACTTTTATAAAAGATAGTAAACCTACAGAGCAACCAGAAGCCTTTGCCGACTGGTATCGCTATACCTATAAAGCGCACCCGTATCAGCGTTTTTATGAGCTTGAACGAAATTGCGACTTGCTTTTTGAGCAAAATCAATTGTCCAATGAATATTTTAGTACGAATAAAAAGAACTTGTCTAAAGCAGAACAATTAGAATTGTTTCAGTTAAAACAAGATTTAAAAATTAAAAAAGTAAAAAATCAAGATCTATTTCTTAAACTAATTGCAGAAGCTATTTATAACAAGACATTCGAACACGATACTTCCTTATCGCTTTCGGATTTTTACCTTACACAAGAAGAGCGCTTGGAAAAAGAAGCTAATGCTCGTAGGCAAAGTGAGCGTCAAAAAAATGATACTTCCGAAAATATTATCAAGGATAACTTTATCTGGAGTAAAACTATTTCTATTAAGGATGGACAAGTTTATGCCGAAAGTATCAAGTTAAAAGACATCGGTAAGTTTCGACGTTTTTTAAATGATTCAAAAGTAAAGACAATTCTTAGTTATGATCCCAATAGACGTTGGACAAAACAAGAACTGGAAGATGAACTTTCCATTAAACGGGACTCTTACGAAACCATACGACGTGAAGAGCTACTCAAAGAAATCCAGCTATTCGAAAAAAGTATACTCGAGAGCTATAATTTTGACGGGCAACAGCACCCTACAGATTTAGAGTATGAAAACAATCCTAAATTTAAGCACTATGTCGTAAATGGTGTTTTAAGGAAAAGAAAATTAGCTCCGGAAGATGAGATTCAGTGGTTATTAGATTGTACCGAAAAACAATTTGATAAATTGACACTAGCTGAATTAACCACCAAAACAGATACGATACAAAAAGCATTTCTTTTGATTATAATTCGAAATAAGTTTGCACATAATCAGCTCCCGAAGGGTATTTTTTATAGCTTGATAAAAAAGCATACTTATCCAGACGGGGTGGGGGTGTCAAATGATAAAACAGCTAGTAGTGTTATTTTAGAATTCACCCGAAGTGTAATAGCAATGTTTAGGGATTAGGTTAGGATTAAAAAATTGCTCTTTGACAAGACTGTTAATGTTTGAATATTCAAATTTTACATTTATAAAATATGTATTTTTCCCTTTAATGATAAGGCTTTTACAATATGAGGTTGTGACTGCTCTTATTTTGAAGGGTAAACACAACTACTCTACATGGTCTTTGTCTGTCTTTATCGTTGTGACTGCTCTTATTTTGAAGGGTAAACACAACTGCTTCGATAATTTTAGTTGTTATTAATTTGTTGTGACTGCTCTTATTTTGAAGGGTAAACACAACTGAAAGCGCATGATAATTTACAGCCGGTTCGTTGTGACTGCTCTTATTTTGAAGGGTAAACACAACAATGATTATTAATCTTAAAACTATCAAAATGTTGTGACTGCTCTTATTTTGAAGGGTAAACACAACAATGATTATTAATCTTAAAACTATCAAAATGTTGTGACTGCTCTTATTTTGAAGGGTAAACACAACCTGTCAATTGCTGTTGCAATGAGGCATTTTGTTGTGACTGCTCTTATTTTGAAGGGTAAACACAACCTTCATGTGATTTATTTACGAGTTTTAAAGGTTGTGACTGCTCTTATTTTGAAGGGTAAACACAACGTTGCAGCTGTGTTAGCTGTAATTGCTTCAGTTGTGACTGCTCTTATTTTGAAGGGTAAACACAACCTGAAAGGTCAAGGGAACCCCCAACAGTCAGTTGTGACTGCTCTTATTTTGAAGGGTAAACACAACATAAAACCAATTGGGGCGGATATAGCTGGCGTTGTGGATATGCTAACTCCACGCTAAGTTAGCATATCCATCGTGCCATTAAAACTAAAAACTACAACCCTAAAAAGTTGTAGTTTTGTTTTTAAGGATATGTGATTTAGTGAGCACGGATTGTAAATCCGCGCTACCGGGGGAGAAAAAAACAATCAAGATAATAGATGATAAAAAGATTGCAAAATAAGCGTATTAGATTAGGTATAGTTTCAACAGTTTTCTTATTTGTTGGCTGTAAACAAAATCAATCGAAAGCATTGTGTGGAACATGGTCAATAAAAGAAATGACTGTTAATCAGAAAAATTTCGCACCATATTTATATGTCAATACATTCAGTCTTCATTGTAATGATAAGTCAGCGTGGTTTCATGCTTCATATTTTTTTGAAAGTGATAAGTCAGCACATTGGGAAATTGTAGAAAATAAAGGAGTCATAGATTCCATTAGAATCAAATCAAAAATTAAGATTTACAACGACAATTTTAGTGTTAAAATTGTAAAATCAAATGAAACAGAGCAGTTTCATTTAATCATGGAATCTAAAAATGTATATATAGCGGCGTATAAGATTATAGATGATTATTAGAGTTATTTCCGGTGGCGCGGATTTGTAATCAGTGCAGTCTTGATATGCAAACAAAAACTGGAGAAATAGTTAAGCTGCATTTTTATATTTTTTTAGCTTTTTATTTATCACATCTGAAAATTTTCCTACTCTTGACAAACTAGGTCTGCCATAGTTTAATGCATGTTCTTGCTCGAATGGATCAGAAAGGTATCAATGAGTAGCTTTGATCTAATAATATTATTATATTTGGACTGAGTTGTTTTAAGTCAGAAATGTGACAACAACTGCCTAATGATGACAGTAATTTAGTTACCAAATCGTTACCATTTTATTTGAAAATACAGAAAAGCTTGTAAACAGGGCGATACACGAAGTGGGGGGCATACCCTCTTTCTCTTGCTTTATGGGAAGTATATTAATAGGCTCACTTAACACTGGATATGCAAACAAAAAGTAGAGTAAAAGTTAAGCTACATTTTATGCATAGTTATTTTTTACGACATTCTTTCATCCGCCAAATTTAAGTTTTTGTTCTTAACTCTAACTCCACGCTAAGTCAGCATATCTATTTTCTGTAATGGTATCATCGTAAACCAATCCGAAAAGATTATTACGGTTTATTATTTTTATAGCTTCCATTTTTTGGACTTTGTTTGATTGTTATTTGTAGTTTGAGCATTGATATTTGCGCCAGATGCAACGGTAATTAATGCTATTATTGATACTTTAGATGTTTCATCTCTTTCTTTTCTGTTGATACAAGTTCCGGCAAATAGAAAGTTTTTCTGTGATACCGATTACGGTTTTGATAACCATTTTTACGGATTGAGATTAGCTTGGACTGATTTGTATAAATTGGTTATAGAAAATATGTGCTCATCATTTTCATTATATACAATTATTCATCCACTCAAAATAATTGCTTATATTTAACACCAAATGTTAATTTAATAACATCAAATGAAAATCAATAGATTAAAAATTGTATTGGCAGAAAAAGATAAAACCAGTAAATGGTTGGCAGAGCAGTTGGGTAAAAGCGAAGTAACCGTGTCAAGATGGTGTACCAACGAAGTGCAACCCACGTTGGACACAATGACCCAAATAGCCCAATTGTTAAAAATCGACATCAAAGAATTGTTGCACTCAACCCGATAATATTATGAGCATTTTACAACAGATACTAAAAGAAACCAATTATAAAATTTCTCAATTTTCTGAAGAACAGATAAAAACTTTGGAAAGAGAAATAATCTTCAAACAAGACAAAAAAGGAAACAATATACCATACACTACTTGTCTTGTACGCAGAAAAGAAATTGTACTGAAACCCGAAGAAGCCGTTCGTCAGTTATACTTATTGAAACTGCATCAGGAATATGATTATGCCTACGAGCGTATGGAACTGGAGTATGCCGTAACTTTTGGTAGAGAGAAAAAACGTGCAGACATAGTGGTTTTCGACAAGGTAGATAGCCGTGCTGTTTACATCATGGTGGAGATAAAAAAACCGAAACTAAAAGACGGTAAAGAACAATTGCACTCTTATTGCAACGCTACAGGTGCACCGATAGGTATTTGGAGCAATGGTGAGAGTATTTCCTACTATCATCGCAAAGACCCAAATTATTTTGAAGATATTCCTGCAATTCCAAGATCAGGACAAAAGCTTTCTGAAATCTTAAACGAACCTTGGACTTTAGAAGACCTCATCAAAAAAGATAAACTCGTAAACGAAAAAAAATCGTTGAAAGATTTGATTTTAGAAATGGAGGACGAAGTGTTAGCCAATGCGGGAGTAGATGTTTTTGAAGAATTGTTTAAATTAATTTTTACCAAATTATTTGACGAAATGGAAAGCGGACGCAACAAGAACCGTTACCTTGAGTTTAGAAATAATGGCGATACCGAAGCAGAGCTAAAAGAAAAAATCCAAAAATTATTTAATCGAGCCAATGATAAGTGGCAAGGCGTATTTTCTAATGAAACCAGAATACAACTCTCACCATCGCATTTAAGCATTTGCATAGCATCTTTAGAGAAAGTAAAATTATTCAATAGTAATCTTGATGTCGTAGATGAAGCCTTTGAATACCTCATAAACAAAAGCAGTAAAGGCGAAAAAGGTCAATATTTCACACCTCGCTATGGCATAGATATGTGTGTACGAATGCTAAACCCAAAAGAGAGCGAAAGTATGATAGACACTGCTTCAGGAAGTTGCGGTTTTCCGGTACATACTTTTTTTTATGTCAAAAATCAAATACACAAAGAAGAAGGCATTGTAGATGATGAGATGATGACCACCAAACCACCCATACCAAGGGTTTTGGACTATGTGCAAAACAATGTATTTGCCATAGATTTTGACGAAAAAGCAGTACGTGTGGCTCGTTGCCTAAACCTGATAGCTGGTGACGGACAAACCAATGTACTACACCTCAATACGCTAGACTACGAACGCTGGAACGAAAAAACCAAAGATGAAGACTGGATAGACACCTATGGAACGGGTTGGAAAAACATACGCAGGTATCGCAAAATAAAAAGCGAAACCAAAGAAAACCAAAGCTACGTAAATCGTGATTTTGAGTTTGATATACTCATGGCTAATCCACCTTTTGCAGGTGATATAAAAGAAAGTAGAATATTGACCAAATACGAACTGGGCAAAAAGCCAAACGGTAAATATCAAACAGCAGTAGGCAGAGATATATTGTTTATAGAACGCAACCTCGATTTTTTAAAACCCGGAGGCAGATTAGCTATTGTGCTGCCACAAGGACGCTTTAACAATAGTAGTGACAAAGCCATACGTGAGTACATAGCCGAGCGTTGCCGTATATTGGGTGTGGTAGGTTTTCATGGCAATTTTTTTAAACCGCATACCGGTACCAAAACCTCGGTTATATTGGCTCAAAAATGGAACGATGACCCACAAGCCGGAGCATTGTGTCCGAAGAAAGAAGATTACCCCATATTTTTTGCTACCATGCAATCGCCTAGTAAAGACAGCAGTGGCGATAAGATATATGTAAAAGATGCCTACGGACAAGATGCCTTAGACAAACACGGACACAAATATGTACACCACGACCTTTTTAACCATGACGGACTTACACAAGACGGCATAGCCGAAGCCTTTATAGAATTTGCCAAAAAAGAACAGCTAAGTTTTTTTTAGGTAGCCCTTTTAACGAAGCCAAATATAAGGCTTTGTTGGAAGGGCTAGAAGTAAGTGTTCTTAATTTGAGTGCGGTTAAAAATATTATTGATTTTAGAATTGATGCTAATACTTATAAAAAAGATTACTTAAGAACAGAACAAATATTAATAAACTTAAACTCGAATTCGATTGAAAACCTAACAAATTCGGTTCAAAATTTTGGAGCTTATTCATTGACTAACTATATTAATTTTACAGAAACTGGAGTACCTTTTTTGATGACAGAAAATATAAGACATAATTATATTAACTGGAATATTCAAAAGTACGTTGATGATGAAAGTCATAAAATGCTCTATAAATCACATAGCAGCAAAGGAATGGTATTAGTAACAATGGCTGGTGAATATTTAGGAAGGGTTGCTGTTTATGATAAAAATTTTGTTAGTAGTTCAAACCAAGCCATTGCAAAATTAGTAGTAAAAGAAGATAACAATGCTTATTTCATTTCAACATTTTTAAATAGTAAACATGGTCAAAATCAAATAAACAGATTAAAAACCATAACAGGTCAGCCGAACATTAATATGTCGTTGATAAAAAGTTTGAAAGTCCCATTATTGTCTAAAATTTTTGAGACTTTAATTGAAACAATTGTAAAACGTTCAGAAAATTTACGTGACCAATCCCAACAAACCTACGCACAAGCAGAGCAAATGTTATTAGAGGCTGTAGGATTGCAAAATTTTGAACCCAGCCAAGAAGCCGTAAACGTAAAAACATTTAAAGAAAGCTTTTTGCAAAGCGGTCGCCTCGATGCAGAATATTATCAACCAAAGTATGAGGAAATTATTGAGAAAATAAAAAAGTCAGATTATTTACAAATTAGTCAATTGGTTACTATTAAAAAGTCTATAGAACCAGGTTCTTCGTCATATCAAGTAGAAGGAATACCATTTATAAGAGTTTCAAATTTATCAAAATATGGCATTTCAAATCCAGAAATTCATTTAGATAAGAATGAATTTTCGGAAGTAATTAAGCCTAAAAAAGATACTATTTTACTATCAAAAGATGGTTCAGTTGGTATTGCTTATAAAGTGTCAGAAGATTTGCAAAGTATTACTTCAAGTGCTATTTTACATTTAACAGTTGATAACCCAAAAGTAAATGCAGATTATTTAACCTTGGTTTTAAACTCAAAACTTGTACAACTACAAGCAGAGAGAGATGCAGGTGGTTCAATCATTCAACATTGGAAGCCTTCTGAAATCGCAGAAGTAATCATTCCCATACTCGACACACAAACTCAAACCCAAATTGCAACTTGGGTACAAGAAAGTTTTAGCCTTAAACAACAAAGCGAACAGTTGCTCGATATAGCCAAGCGAGCCGTAGAAATAGCCATCGAAGAAAATGAGGAGATTGCAATGGCATATATAACAGCAAATAATCAAAAACTATTATAGAACGCTTATGGCAAATATATATTTAGAGAATTGGATTAAAAAGTCTGAATTAGATTTTTACACCATG
This sequence comes from Flavobacterium inviolabile, assembly GCF_013389455.1. Taxonomy (NCBI): domain Bacteria; kingdom Pseudomonadati; phylum Bacteroidota; class Flavobacteriia; order Flavobacteriales; family Flavobacteriaceae; genus Flavobacterium; species Flavobacterium inviolabile. Next base: position 2,076,149 of record NZ_CP058278.1, read on the forward strand.
TTTATCAAAACATGGTTACCGTTTAATGCATGGTATATGAACCAATTTTATGACGAAACTGCAAATCGCACTTCTGACAGAAGCATTATTGACCATATAAAAAATAATTCCAACCGCTATAGAGATAAAATTATTTCTTTGTTGCGAAATAATGATAATGACTCTATCGCTTTCAAAAGGTACATTAGCGATTTATATTACGAGTTAGAAGCGCACCCTATGCCAAATGAAGATGAGCGAATTTCATTTCATACTATCAATATTACAAAAAATGCAATTCCTCAGTACGTTGTGAGTTTTGGACAATTTGATTATAAAGTTGTATTTGATAATACTTTACCTAAAACAACTAAAAGATGGAAGTGTGAAATTTATAATAGGAGAACTACCAGAACCTTACATTTGGTAGAACTTTATCAATGGTCTTTACAAGAATTAAGTACAGAGCCTAATTACATTGCAATACCACATGAGAAGAAACAATATTTAGATGCATGTTTTCGTGAAATGAACCCCAGAAAACCTGAAATAATTATTGTACAACCAAAGCAAAATACAGACGGTAGCCACGGTTGCCCAGCTAACGCCATTACTATTGATAGTGTAAAACATCTTTATATTACCAATAATTATGAACAAGTAGCAAAGGTGATTATAGAGTTATTATACGAATTGCGGTGTAAACTGTTTCACGCAGAAATAGATCCCATTAACGCATATTTTGGCATATATGAGAATGCCTTTTTTATTCAAAAAAAATTAATTAAAGAGCTTATATAATTATGAGATTTTTAGAGGCAAAAGACAAAAGTTTGGCTGATGTATTGTCAAACAATCGTTTCAGAATAGATTCTTTTCAAAGAGAATATCGCTGGCAAAGAAAACATATCGAAGCCTTGATAAGTGATTTAGCAATTAGTTTTGATAAATCTTATCAACCAAACGACACCATAGAAAGCTATAAAGACTATGGTAGTTATTACATGGGGCCTATTGTGTTGTGTGACGATAACAAGGAGTTATCCATAGTAGATGGTCAGCAACGATTAACATCTTTCACTTTACTGTTGATTTATTTACTACATACGGTAGTTGATGAAGATATGAAAGCAGAAATAAAAAAACATTTATATGTTAGAAAAGGTGGAAAAAACACTCTGATTTTAAATGTAGAATCAAGAACAGAAACGATTGAACATTTAATAACAAACTCTCTAGAGGTTTTATCAGATAATGATACGATTCAAGAGTATAAAGAATTTAATAACACCAAAGATGAGTCTATAGGTAATATCATAGCCCGTTATGAAGATATTACCTTATTATTTCCCGAAGATTTTAAGCACCAAGATAAGCTACAAATTTTTATCGAATGGTTACTTAATCATGTTGTTTTAGTAGAGATTACAGCATTTAGCATGGAAAGTGCTTATACTATTTTTGAAACGATGAATGACAGAGGAATGAGCCTCAATCCAACCGAAATTTTGAAAGGTTATCTACTTTCAATGATTGATAACGAGGACAAAGGTGAAGAGATGAATGAGTTTTGGAAAGAACGCATTTTTGATTTAAAATCTGCAATAGGAGTAGATACAGATGTCGATTTTTTTAGAAATTGGCTTAGAGCAAAATATGCAGAAAGTAAAAGGTCAACGACTAAAGGATCAGAAAATTTAGATTTTGAGTTAATAGGTACACAATTTCACTCTTGGGTGAAAAATAACGCTTCAAAACTTTATCTGAAAAAATCTGATGACTTTTATTTATTTATAAAGTCGGATTTTAACTTCTACTCCAATCTTTATATAAATTTATTTAAGTATAAAAATTATAACAATGAAAATTTCAGAAGTTTATATATAACCAATTTTTATACAATTGCAGAGTCTTTAGTCTATCCATTATTTTTATCTCCCATATCAAAAATTGATGACAAGGAAAGTATCAGTAAAAAAATCCATTTAGTAAATAAATTTATAGACACCTATACTGTGTTTCGTTCTTTACTAAGTAAATCAATTACACAAAGCTCCATTAGAAATTTTATGTATGAATTGATAAAAGAAATTAGAAATACTGATTTTGACGAGTTGAATAGTATATTGAATCTTAAAGTTGGTGAAATTCAGGAAAATAGAAATAGAGTATATAGTAATTTGCAACCGATGAATAATTGGGGATTCTATCATTACTTCTTTGCACGGTTAATGTATTTTACTTCAGAAAATCAAGACTCAATCGATTTTCAGGACTTAATGCGTAGTAGAAAACAATCATCATTTATACTAGTTCCCATATTTTTTCAAAATGATTTTGAAAACGAAAATATAGATGAATCATCAATTTATATGCAACTTAATTCTGTTGCAAATCATATTTTAATAAGAAGATATGACTCCGATAAATATTTCTCAACAAAAATTAATAAACGAATAGATTTTTTAATAAAGCATAAGTATCTTCTAGCTAATGATGATATAAATTCACAAATCCCTATCTCTCAATTTATCCAAAACAGAGATAATGCAATTAGCAAATTATGTTTTGAAATCTGGGGATAGAAAATCTTTTTACAAGTAAATTAATTATAGGCTTAATGTGATTTATAGGAGCATTAAGCCTCCAAGAAACAGTAAAAGGCGTATTTATGATCACATCAAATTTTACCCCCGAAGCCGTAGAAATAGAAAAAACCTTCCAAAAAAATTGAAAGGTTCATATTCTTTTTATTCTCAAATCTATTTCCCAGCTCTTTTCTGCATTGCCTTCGGGTATCTTTCGCTTACAATTTCAATTTGGTTAAATGTATTAGCAATGTTCTGCAAATTGGTTTTACCTAAATTCACAACTGTACGTCTTACATTTTCCTGTAAAACGATGAATTTTTGTGGTACTGGGAATTGGAACGATAAACGGTTTTTGAGCTAGCAACCAAGCCAATGCAATTTGAATAGGTGTGGCTTCTTTTTCTGTCGCTATTGTTTTTAGTAAATCAATCAGTCAAATTGCTTATGATTTGGGCTTTAAACATCCACAACATTTTATCAGGCTTTTTAAACAAAAAACTGGTGCAACGCTGAATGAATATAGGAATTTGAATTGAAAATTATTTATTTTCGCATTTAAACACAATTTGGATATGTACCTACAGAACTAGCAGCCAAACAATCAGCCATCAGATATTTTTACCAATTTTTGGCTATTAGCTTCTGGTCAACAGTTTTGTCACGATAGATAAACGACACTATTAATCTAATTTATTTCACTCTGTCTAGAAATGTTAAAATAGGAACCAAGTGTTCGATTGCAACCCCTTTCTTCTTGATAGATTTTTCTTGCAAAAACATTGATTTTAAGTCAGGGCTTTTTTATTTGCTGTACTTTGCGGTTTTCTTCTCTAGTAAATAAAACCACTCTCTATTTTTTATTATGAATTCTATTTCAATACTTTAGTTTGTAAATTAGGTAAAAACACGTATTGTTTTGTTAAGTATAAATTAGTTTCTTTCGGGTTTCGAAATAAAGTCGTACAGCTTTTTACTAAATAAACAAGTAGAAATTTTCGTAAAAAACACTGTTTGCAGTAATTATTCACAACTTCTCAGAAGCAATATTAATTTAATATAATAATTATGAAAGCAAACGTACAATGCAATGATTTTACTGGAACAGCAGCGGCAGACACATTTGACGTACTTGGCAGTGCTGGAGGTCATAATTTAGAAGCTATTGGTAGATTGGATTAAATGAAAATAGATTTAAAATAGTTGTCTTATCCATTTCAGGCAGAAAAGAATTTGGAATTTCTTTGATTGCGTTGACAAAGAAAGAAGTACTGAAACAAAAGAACATATAGTCAAAATAATGTATAACATTAGAAAGGAAGAAGACATTCATTTTCATTCTCAACCGATTTGATACAAAATATGTAAAATAAAGATTCTGATGAAGAAGCAAGATTCTCCGATTTCCATGAATCAGAAAATAAAGTCTAATAATTTATTTGATTATGCCAGAGAAAAAAGATTACTCAGAAAAATGCGATAAATGTTGAGAGTTTACACAATTTATTCCGCCTTCAGAAATCGATTTAAAGAGAAAAAATTGATTGTAAATTATAAATGACCAAACGGACACAGTTTTGTTAGGGAATATGATTTAAAATAACTACCGCTAACAGCTGTTTAGCCCAAAGTGTATGTATAAACGAATGACCAAAAACGAATATGCTGATATATAGCGAACTTATAGAGCTAAGATACAAATTAGAAAATGGCGAAATTCGATTAGAACTAGCAAAGGCTCAATTTTGGGGTGACTTTAAAGAAGGTCAACGTTCTTGGAATACAAAAGATTGGCAAGAAAGAAGACCCCAATTCCTTAAAGACAAATGTGAAATATGTAGCAGTAACGAGACTTTAACGATACAGCACCTTTCTCACCCAAAAAAATATTCCGAATATCTAAGAGAAGTAGCAAGAGAATATACTAAAAAACACATAAACAACAATCCTGAAATTAATGAGTCGGAATTTACTGATTACGTACTAAAAAACCATGATTATGTTCCCGTTCCATTATGCCCAAATTGCAACAGTAAAAATCCAAGCGAAAGAGTTAGAAAAATTCCAAAATATCGTTGTGCAGATTGTAAACACGAATTTGATGAAGCACTTTATAGATCAATAAATGAGCTAGTTTCTATTTTTTATAAAAATGAAGAAGCATACGAAATTCAAGATAAGTGTTTTGTATCAAAGGATAGATGGAGAAATAAAAATAACCTAAAAAGTGTTAGGTATTGGCAGCAAAGAGTACATACAAAGGATAAAGACGCTGAAACGATCGAGAAAGAAGCATTCTTAAAATATTTAAATGATAACATTAAATATCTTTCCTTTGAAGATACAATAACTGCTTGCAGAAAATGTGCATATAATTTTGATATAAAAAAAATGGAATTATGTCCAAAATGTAAACAATATTATAAAGGACTTCAATATCCAACCTGCATTCAATGTTTACCGGAAGACAAACGAAAAGCAGCATTAGAAAGTATTGAATTTGGAAAAGAATGGCAAGAAATGCATAGAAGATTTGGAATCGACTAAAAACCTATTGTTAGCATCAATCTGACACATTAAAAAAATATTTTAATTATACATGAGTAGAACAATTAGAGAAAAAAGAATGTTAACATTCAATTTTAAAATAATAACTCCTAAAATTATCAGAAATCTCTCAGATATAATTGAAAAAGAGGTCCAGTCTTTGACCGAGGATCGCAGAAACGACTTTTATATTCTGTATACTGTAGACACTAGAGATAATACTTCTTTTGAAAGCCAGTCCAATGAAATTTTTAAGGAGAACCAAATTCTTGAAAATCGTATTGTTCAGAAAATCACTATGCATTTCTACACTTATGACAATTCCAAAAGCATCGAAATCCAGATTGTCCATTCAGTAAAAGATGAAAATTTACAAAATTTTATAAAAGTAAGTGGTGATGAGACAATTTGGGTAAACGGAGTGTTGGTCAGACTAAGTGAAATTCTTGACTGGGCTGATAACCAAATTCATATAAAATACAGTAACTATATTATCTTGCCATTACTGATCATATTTAATATTGAATTCTATAGACTGATTTTAATGAACCCAATTTTTGATGCCAATCTATGTAAATTATTGTTTGCTGTTGTATTCATAATTTCTATCCACCTATCTACAAAGTTCCCTACATATATTCAAAATCTTTGGCCATCCATTGAGATACAGACTGGCTTAGACCATCAAAATTCAGTTAAAAAAGGGCGAAATAAATTGTTTTGGATTTTAACGTCTATTATTTTACCTTTATTATTAGCACTGATTTATGATCTCATTAAAAGTTTTTTTTAAAAAGCAGTTAATACCATTAATCCTCTTCTTTCAAACTAAAGACAATTATATAGTTAATATACAAATTCTGAAGATTTGAAATAATTTTTCTAAATCTTACTCAACCTTATTAAAATACAACAAAAGCGGCATCAGGTGTTCGATTGTAATACCTCTCAGCCCGCAACTATCTTCTGAATAATGAAGAAAACGCATATGTAGCCCTGAGATTAAAAATCTAAGGGCTTTTTCTTTTGTAAACGTTGTAATGACAAATGGTGACAATTTAATGAAAAATTGTTCTTTTAAATCGTTACCATTGATTGGGAAAGGTGTTGTAACTAATACATTTGCAAAGCGTTGTAAAATAAAGTTTTGGAGTCTCACTCTCTGCAACTATCTTGCTGACTACCTCTAAAATCATGCAGCGATTAATTCACTAAGAGAATTCAAATCTTCGAACAATTGGTTCGAAATTTGTACCTTCGAGTTCACCTTAAATGTAAACTAGATAAATTAGTTACGAAACGTAGCCCTTATTGGTCACTTCCTGGATCAAAGCATCGAAATTTGGTACTGGAAGTGAATTCGCAAGTGCATCCTTGTAGCGTTCTTCTGTCATTTCAGGCTCCTTCAGCCCGAAGAGTTCTATACTCTTCGCTCCCTGTGCTGATGGTACACCTTTAATTAATCGGGCTTTAATCAAAAATGCCAGACCTGTATTTGGATGTGTAACATATTCAAAATGCATGTTAGGATCATCAAAATATGGATGAACTATTTTGAAGGTGCAATTGCGGTACTGTGCATCCAATATATCAATTGAGTCATAGGTGGACTTCTTTGTAAAGCCATTGCAAAGTGGACATGCTAAAATAAGGTTTTTTGACTCCCACATAAATTGAGGATAGAGACGAGCAGCTTTTGGAGCAATGTGTTCAATCTGCGCTCCGCGGGTGCGCAGATCTAATCCGCAAAAAGCGCAATGGTGACCCTGTCTTTTTTCAAGATGTGTTCTTATGAGACCTTTAAGTTCATCCCTGCGTGCTCCTGTTCCGTATTTTTTTTTACGTAGTTCAGAAACTTTGCAGTCCCACTCATTACCCTGCAGAGGTTTTAGATAATTTATAATTTTAGTATACTTTCGCGGGAGGCGTATAGTAAAATGGTACTGCCTAATAGCCATGTTTCTCTAAGTAGTGTTGTGCGGTTTCTATAATTTTTACTAAAGGGTCATCATCAGTAAGTTTAAAGCGTTGTAGCGATGTAACAATTTCTCGCATTCGTACAAATTCGTGCGAATCGTCTGAAATTTTTGATAATAGTTCTCTGAGATCCATTTCCAGATAATGATTTCTGACTGTCCCGACTCCAAAAACGCGGTATAATACGTTTTCAGTTGACCAACCGTTGGTTTCAAATAGGAGAGTTTCGTTATAGACGCTGCCTAAATCGTCCAAATGAAAGCTTAGCACGGCTGATTTTTCGGGAATCAAGTCGCTGACTAAGAAATGGCTATGGGTCGAAATGATGAAGTGGCAATCGGTGTAATCCGAAAAGGCCTTTTGGAGAAGTGACATATACTGAATTTGCCAGTTAGGATGTAAGCTTATCTCTGGTTCATCAATCATAACCAGTGAATTTGGTTCTATGGCATAAATTATATTAATAAAGTTAGACAATATATGGTGTTCTCCACTACTGCCTTGATCAAATCCATACTTTCCACTTTTTCGACGTAATATTAATTTATGGACTTCTAAAAGTTCCAAGTCTCTTATCAGTTGGAGGGCTTTCGCCTCATTTATAAATTCTTTAACTTCTAGCTCATTGTCAAAATTTGCGAGGGAATCATACTCTATGAATCTCTTTTCAGTTGTTATCTTGTTTCGCTTTGCTTTAAAAAAATTGGTGATAATATCCAGGTTGTTCTGTTCTGAAATTACTCTTGAATATTTATCACGGCGAATCAGAAATCGGTTTTGAGTATCTAACTTGTCTATGACTTCGCTAAATTTAGCTTTTAGAAGGCCACTATCGTAGAGATACTCTCGGGAGCTATCTTTTTTTGCAATGCCAAGATTTTTTCCTACCTTATAAATGACACTTATTTCGGGAAGTAGACCTATACGGTCAAAGACTGTCTTATACCGTGCAATATTCTCATGTTTATAAAGTGAGGACGAAAATCGATCAATTAAAGTATTGTGATTTTTGAACGCATTATTCGAGGCCGTCCTTATACCCAAATAGTTACTCAATTTGCTACGTTTTGTATAAAAAGGGAAACGGTCATTTAAATTGATTGCCGATGCAAGTATTTTTCCAGGCGTTGGCATATCTTTAAAATCCACAGAATTGCCGTTCAATAAGTAGGTCTCAAAATTCTTTACAGATCTAATTTGAGCCTTTTTTCCGTCTATTTGGTAATCTAAAACAAAGTCATGTTCATATCTCTGTACCTTGATACCTTTTTCCTGTGAAGCAATAAGAACATTGAACAACTTTGTTACTAGTTCCAATACTTGACTTTTACCCGTGCCATTTGCTCCGATAAGCATTGTATTGTATGGTCCATAGGAAAGGTCTTGATCGTTTGTAAAAAAAAGGTTTGGGGTTTAAAGAAGTTATGTTTTATAATCTCAAAGCTTATTATTCGTAACATCCTGGTCTTATATTAATGATTTCTGGTAGAGTTCATAACGTAGGTAGATTAATTATTATCGCTGCAAACAGTTCTATCTCGAATTTATAAAATTATATAAAAATATTTTATTTGTGTTAAATTATTTAAATAAATAGATGTGGAAGCAAAAAAATAGAGTAAAAGTTAAGCCAAATTTGTATAATTTTTTAGCTTTTTATTAGTCTCATCGGAGAATTTTTCTAATCTTGACAAACTAGGTCTTCGATAGTTTAATGCATGTTTTGCTCGAATGGATTAGAAAGGTGGCAATGAATAGCGGATATGCAAACAAAAACTGGAGGGAAAGTTAAGCTACATTTTATACATAGTTATTTTTTTACGACATTTTTTCATCCGCTAAATTTAAGATTTAGTATTTAACTCTAACTCTAACTCCATGCTAAGTTAGCATATCCAATTTAATTATACTTAAACTTCTTACAGTACCGGTATAACCTTAAAAACTCAATCAAATTATATCATCACCTTTTTTTAAATACTTACTTTTGCAACGAAAGAAGATATTGCTTTGGTTCCCGAATTATCTTCGACCACATAAATCCCTAATATATTATTCCTATATGCCGTATTAGCACTTGTAGCACTTGAATCTGGAAAATCAATATCAATCCATTGTGCTTCTCCAAATGATCCATCAGAATTTCTTTTCACAGAAACAAATGATGCTCCGGTTTTTTCTCTATTTAGAGTAATCCAATCCGACGGCATATTATAGCCATTCTCATCAGAAATGGTAATACCCTCAAAATGAGTAATTATAGATAAGGCTGTTTCGTTCTTGTAACTAAATGATTTTAAATTAGTGATTTCTTTTGTTTTAGAATTATAATCCGCCAAAAAGGCCTGGCTTATTTTACCTAGTTTCAGACTGGTATAGCCTCCGGCCATAGTGTAACTATCCCCGCCATTATGCCAAATACCATATAAGGTAGTAGTTAGTGAATCCGGCACTTTAAAATCGGTGCATTCATTATTGATGGTATTATATAAAAACGCATATCCGTTTTTATCATTTTCAATATCATAATTTCCAACAGCAAGTCCACCCATTACGCTGTGAACAAATACATTGTTCGTATTTCCTCCGTTTGGCGATACCTGAATCCATGTTCCGGAACCATCAATAGGACCTTCGTAGTAAAATCCGAGATTTCCGCTCGGGGCTTTATCAGCAGAGGCAGTTATCTTATAAGATCCTACAATTTGTACCGTGCCATATGGTCCGTTATTAGGTCCATAACAAGAAGTGTTTACAACTTCTGCTGTTGGCGTACTGGGGAAATTAACGACATGCCATTTGCCTTCATTCCCTTTTGTTTTAAGCGTTCCTTCGTAAATTAATCCCTGAACAAGATTGTTTTCACTTAATAAACTACCTGCAATATACACGTTTTCAGACTCCGAAACTCCTCTTATTCCCTGTATTGTTGTTTGTCCGGCAGGATTATTAAAATCTGTATAACTTACTGTATTCACTCCTGAATTTATATTTTGCGACATGATATATGTGTTTTTGTTATTATTATAACTGTTTCTTTTTAGATTTTTAAAGCTGTTTTGTCAGTTGAATGTCGTTAGACTATAAATATCTTCTGGCATATTGACCCAGAGTTTTTCTATCTCAAGCTGATGCAATTGCTCCTCTAGATCTCTTCTGATTTCACTGTATGCCGGATCGTAAGCAAGATTAGTAACTTCTAATGGATCATTAACTAAATCATATAGTTCATATTGCTTGAAATAAGCTGTTGACGCATCAAAATAATAATCGAATTTCCATTTTTCCGTCCTGATGCAACGAATACGATTAGCAGCTTTCACAACTGTCCAATTACTATTAGAGCCAGCCTTGATATCGTCATAAGTAAATAATATGCTATGCTGAACAGGAGTATTATTCTCCATTATGGGAAACAAACTTGCACCTGCAAGTCCTGCAGGCGGGTTTGATACATTTGCTATATCGATAAAAGTCGGCATAATATCTGCCAATGTTGCTAATGCCATTGATTGCTTTATGCTGTGATCTTTAAAAAGTATTGGATTTGAAATCACAAGCGGCACCCTTAAGGCTTCTTCATAGGCCACAAAAGTTTTCTGACGCAGACCGCCGTGCGCTAAACCCATCTCTCCATGATCCGAAGTAAGAGTAACAATTGAAGAATCTGCCAATTTATTTCCATTCTCATCCTCCTTATATAGTTCTTTAATTAGGTACCCAATCTCCTTATCAACATGACTTAATAAATAACCATAAAAATTAATGTAGTTCAGCTTATCCTCATCAGTAGCTATTTCGCCCAGACTTAATGCCATGTTGAGTAAAATTTGTTCCTGAGCCATAGGTTTTTTATTTTCAAGTAAATTTTCATTTACACTCGCCGGAAGCCCAATTTCCCTGCCCGACCAGGTATCTGTAAGATATCCCGACTTACCAGCCGATTTTGGGTATGCTAAAACATCATGCGGATTAACAAGTGAAAGGATAAGACAGTAGGGTTTATGATTTCCTGATGCTCTTTGCGCTTTTACCTCTTTAAGGTATTGTATGGCTTGGGCCGTATATTTTGCATCATGATTGGCATATCCGCCACCAAAATTAAGCGGATTGACATCTTCACCGGCATCTGGAGCAATCCAGCCCATTGCACCATACAATGAAATATCTGCAGCAGTTAAATCATCGTAATTAGTTTTAGTGCCATTGGGAGCTATTCCTTTACTCATATGCCATTTACCTCTATACTGCACATCATAACCATCTGCCCAAAGCACATTCATGATGTTGGGGATGGAATTACTGAGTGTCGGTTCCTGCGGAGATAAAAGGCCTCCTTCGGTTAATGTCTGGCTGACTCCGTGTTTAGCAGGATAGGTTCCTGTAAATAACGTCGCACGGCTGGGAGAGCACATGCAGGTATTACAAAAAGCTCTATCAAAACTAAATCCGTTCTGTTTTAGAAATGTGAGAGTCGGAAGGTTTTTTTCTTCCCAGCCCGGCGGGAAATGCTGCGTTGCACGCTGTTCGTCGGTAATAATAAGAATCATGTCCGGCTTTGGGCCAATCTGATTGAGTTTTTCTTTTAAGTCCATTACTTATTGATTAAATTATTAAATATAAATGCAATTTGAAACGACTAATATTTTCCTAAAAATGATTGTAATAAAACTAAAAATGCTTTCTTAGAAATTATACTATTGAAACCAATGCTATTAAGAGTCCCACCACAAATAAGCTGATATAAAATCGAGTAAAACTGATCTAAGACAGTACATTAAATAAGCTTATTCAATTAATAGGAATAAATTTACACAAGCGAATCGACCTAATACTAAGTATAAACACCTGTTTTATAAGTACATAAAACAATAAGTAAAATAAAAAAATCACATTTCAAGAATGAAATTGATCATTCTGTCATAGCCGCTACATAAAAACAGAAATAAATTGCGTAGATTAAGTCATACAGATGACTTACAAGATGGAGATATGACAAATATAAGTTGGAACATGTATCATGGTATTTATTTATCAATACGTTATAATCCTGTCTTCGCTAACTTTGGAACACCAAGCCGCAACATCCTTAAGATTAATTTTTTTTTTTTTACTATAAGCTCCATTTTTGTGATTAGTCAGCTTTTTATTCGGTTCAACTGAGAACTTTTTCTTTTTATAGCTTATAAATTAGGTGAAATTACGTCTTGCTATGTGATGTATAAATTGCTTTCTTACTGAACAACAAAATACAGGTATATAACTTTTGGATAGGCTAACTTAGCATGGGGTTAAAGTTAAGAACAGTGGATATGCAAACTTAGCGTGGAGTTAGCATATCCATCGTGCCATTAAAACTAAAAACTACAACCCTAAAAAGTTGTAGTTTTGTTTTTAAGGATATGTGATTTAGTGAGCACGGATTGTAAATCCGCGCTATCGGGGGGGGTTAGGTTGGCTTTCTTTGATGTTTCTAAATGCCGAAATCTCTCGTTCGTCATTAACGATAAATGCAAGCTGATAATATTCCCGTTCGTTATTGTCTTTTGCGGATTACGAAGCCGAAAGTTTCAATTTAGACTTTACCCCGCCATTTTGCAAAACCCTTGTTAATGGAAGTTTTTATTTTTCTGTATAATATTTTTCTTTTAAATGTTCTGTTTTTTTAATGTCACATCCTAATACAAATATTCTATATACAGGTTTGTGTATTCCGTAATAAGGTATTTTGTCTTCAAAAAATTCTGTATTCATTTTCTGTAATTTGCTTTTCAGTTCAGTAATTTTATTTATATCTGTTGAAAAACCTATACAATGCGTCATTGCCCATTTGTCAGACTTAATTTGATTATAAGCGTATTCTACAATTTCATTTTCTGATTTGAAGTATTTTAAATTGTCTTTTTTTCCACGTTCGGTGTAATACCAAATTAAAAGTCCACCTGATTTGTCAATTCCAAAACCTTCATAAATACTGTTTCCGTTTATTGAATAACTATTGAAATTGAAACAATTTTCGCTCATCCAATTTTCAAGTTCAATTTCTGTCTTTGGTAAATAGTTGCTATCCGTTGAATTGGATAAAGAATCCAATCTGTTTTTAACATTTATTTTTTGTCCAAAACTTAATACTGTTGTTAGAAGAAATGGGATAGATAAAATATATTTATTTTTTATCATTTTAAATTTGTTTTTGTTCGTGTAAGTGTGTTGTCTGGATAATTGCACCAACGTTTCGGGGCTTTGCGTTCGGGCGGGAAATCGAAGCACAAAACCGCTTATTACCTGCCGTGCTTTTCTGCATATTCTTTAAGTCGTTTTGTCAAAAGTCCTGTGGTTGAATACAAATTTTCCTTTGTCTCGTTAGGATAATTTACTTTTAGCCAACTTTCAAAATTTTCATCTTTTTGTTTCACTTGCAACAAATAAGTTTGGTAACTTTCAGTAGAGTCAATAGTCATACTGCTAATTTTGCCTTTACTATTTGTCGTTAGGATGATTTTCCATTTCGGATAATCGATGTCTAAATATTTTAAATAGTCGCTTTGGTCTTTTACTAAAAATTCTGTTGTCTGCTTGTTGTAGGTTGCTTTTAGAACGGTGTATTTTTCGTTAAAGTTTTTAGAGTTTGGAACGTATTCTTCAATAAATGATGTCTTGTCATTTTTGTAAGTTATGTATGTCCGTTGAAGTTGAAAACTGTCAGCAACTAATACCCGTAAACTGTCTGTTTGGTAATTGTTTAGAAAATCTAAGAATTTGTCTGGGGTAGATTTTAAACGGTGTGCGCAAGAACAAGTTGTCAAGCAAATAAATAAAATCAAGATGAAACTGTTTTTTGTCATACGCTATGTCTGTTTTGTATTGGGGGTAATGGTTTGTGGCTTTTGTTCGTTCGGGCAATCGAAGCGCAAAAGTCTTGTTAGTGTCGTTTTTTATAGTTTATGATAATACTTGTAAGGGTCGTTAAGGTCGTCTTTTTCTTTAACATCATAATCGGCAAGGCTCTCTTTAAAAGTATAATTTATCGTTTGTATAATTAAAGCATCTTCCAAATTCCATTTAATTACGGCATTACTTGTTATTGTAATTGGAGTATTATTTATAATGCCTAATAATCCTTTGGTTGTATGTATCATTAATTTATTTTTTGTTGTAAATTCATCTGCTGGTGCGAGCATCTTGCTCGTGTCCTTTTAATTTTTGTCACAAGCGTGACGCTTGAACTTGCGAGGGAATTTTCAAACAGAAATTCCGTTTTTTATGCTTAATCTTCTATTTCAAAACAGTGATCATTATCCGGATACCACTCAAAAAAATAAAAAGTCATTATGTTATCAAATATATTAAGATAATTATATACTTCACTGTACCAATGAAAAATTGAGTCTAAATTTAATTCTTAAGTAGGTTTAGACTGAATTTTAATTATAGATTAAATGGAAAAAAGATGAAATAGATTAAAAATTGGATTGGTACATTCAAGTATATAAATGCCTAATATTATTATATTCGCAATGAGGTGTTTATGTCAAAAATGTGACAACAACTGCCTAATGATGACAGTAATTTAGTTACCAAATCGTTACCATTTTATTTGAAAATACAGAAAAGCTTGTAAACAGGGCGATACAAGAAGTGGGGTACATACCCTCTTTCTCCGTAATAAACACTGATAACCATTAAGTTAAAGTGTAAACACCCAGTTTTACACCTGAAAATGTAAAGTTGGTTTTTTTTATGTCTTTTATTTAGGTAAATTAGTGTAAGATTTTACGAAATACGGATATAAGTGTTTTTTCACGAAACAAAATGTCTTTTATTTCGTGAAGTAAGATGTTAGCTGCAATTTCAAAAGAACAATATGCCAGATTTATACATTGCCCCCAATCATATACAAAATAAAATTAATGGTCTTATAAATGGTTTTTTCATAGAAATTGATGAAGATAAAACTCCAATTATTTTTTTTAAGTTCGAGCCAAGTATTTTAAGTGATCTTATTTCAGGATGCGATTTTGAGTTTATTATAAGAAATCCAAAATTGAGTAATAGAAGTGTAACCCTTTATGTATTTGATAATCCAAAGGATCCATTATGGGTAACATATTCAAATTTCAGTGAAGAAGATACAATTTATATAAATTTTGACAAATCTGTAATTAATTTTATCAAAGCAGAAAGGTTCAAAATAGTTTATTATAATCATTTAAATCTTCCAATTTTTACAACAGTTTTATATAAACAAAATTCTATTAACAAATTCAATGAATGGGTAATTGATATTCATAAAGATTTTGAATTATATGAAGAAATAACCGATGGTTATTTTATGCCAGAAAATAACCTAAAAGGTTTCAAATTATCAATAGATAACGTTGATAATTCTAATGTACAAAAACTAAATATTATTTCTTATCCTAATAATGAAGACTCTCAATTAGAAAATAAGATTTCTTACTATAATTTTGATGAATTTCAAAAAAATGGTAAGCACGGTTATGATCAAGAGAATAATATACAGCATTTTCTTTCAAATTTTTTAACAGAAAACCAAGATTTATTTACATCTCTACAAAATTCAAGAGATGAAGAAATAACAGATTTTACTATAATAAGCAAAAACGCAATAGTTTTGATAGAATCTAAAGCTGTGAAAAGTAATAAGCAATCTAAAGTTACTCAAGCAATCGTCAAAGCTATAAATCAATTAAATAAAGCTGAAAAAAAAGTATTAGAGAAGAATGTTGAATCAACAAATTCTAAATTTGAATCTAAATACAAAGATTGTGATGTTATTATAAAAATTTGTTTAATTAACGATAGTACAACTACTACCTTATTAAGAGAAGGAAATTATATTGATAACTTTACTAGAGAGGAATTACCAATTTTTATCTCTGTCACAACCCTTTTTCAATTATTAGGAGATTTTGCCATTAATTTTAAAGGAGATTTAAAAAAAAATTTAATTGAGAATCTACTAAACAACTATTATAATCATATAAAAAAAACTAGCGATAAATATTTGCTTATTAGGGAATATAAGAAAAGATAGAAACAGCAGCTAACATGCATTTTGCAAAATGGCTGCTTTCTTTTAAGATTGAAGTTTAATTTTGTATCCCTTAAAAGCCAATTATATTGACTTTTTATTAAATTTAGCCAAATAATAGGCTTTTGCTCTAAGTAGTGCTGAATTGAAACTTTTGCTTTCAATTCCCGCCACTTCGCAAAGCTCAGGCACGTTATATGCAACTAACACGAACACCCCATGACATTGATTCAAACTAAAAAAATATGGCTAAAACACTGGACACAACAATAGAACTTGCAAGATGGTTTGACAAAGATGGCATAGAAAAAAAAGTGACCATTCAACAATATCTTGACTTTGTAACAAATCAAGATAAAACGCAAATAGCTGACTTTATTTTTCAAAGATTACATAGTAGATATTTAAAACCTTTTCTATTTAGTGATGAAAAATTCACCAAAGAATTCAAAAACGGTTTTTCTATAATGGCAAATTGTTGTTTACTTATTGAAACATTACAATCATTTAAAAACGGTTGGGGTGACAGCGACCGTAAATCAGGACAAGCATTTAAACAATTTTTGACATCCGAATTAAAATTTTCAGCTTTTAAAAGTAAAGAACACGACTTTTATGTAAATATTCGCTGTGGTATTTTACATCAAGGGGAAACAACAGGTGGCTGGATTGTTAATCGTAGCGGAACAAATTTATTTGACGACAAAAACCTTGCAGTAGATAGTATCGTATTTGCAAGAGAATTAGAGAATTCTCTCAAAAACTATTCTGAAAACTTGAAAGTTGCAAAATGGGACAGCGAACTTTGGGACAATTTCAGAACGAAAATGAGAAAGATAATTTCCAACTGTGAAAAATAACAACCTTAACAACTTTGGCAGCGTATAACATGTGTTTTTCAAAATGGCTAGTTTAGTGAAAATATTGAGCTTATTCTTTTTAAGCCACAAAAGCCAATCATATTGGCTTTTGTGTTAAATTAGTAAATACAACTGGCTTTCGCTTCGATTTTCCGCCACTTTCCAAAAAAAGATAGTGCTTGATGTATGGCGACAAAATTTTCGGAGGAAGTATCTGCATGATCAAACCCGTGAGTTTATTAATTCCAAATGTACATAATTCTAATATCCGGGTAAATTAAATATACAAATCTTTTAAGACTTATAAGACGAGTAGCAATGGAATCCTATGTTGAATTTTTTGGATTTTATCATCTTATGGAAAGTGTTACTAATTTTAGAAGTTTGAAGATATTAACTTTGAAGTTTATATTTTTGTAGTATTATGTACAATCAGCTGGTCCAGCTAAAATAAAAGAACAAAAAGATTGCGAAATGACAGATCTATTAATAAACTACATTTCTTCAACAGGAGCTCTCTCAACCGAGGAGATTAATTTTTCTGTGCAGTTCTTCAAACAGATTTGCTTAAAAAAGGGCGATTTTTTTATCCGTGAGGATGAATCTTGCCATCATATTGGCTTTATTGTTATTGGCGCTGTAAAAGCATACGCTCTTGACAAAGAAGGAAAGGAAAATATAACCTGTTTCAAGTTTGAAAATGAATTTGTGACCTCGTTTCCGGAATTTGTGGCGCAGGAAAAATCCAGAAGGAGTATCAGGGCTATAGAAGATAGCGTAATCTATAGGATCAGCCACCCGGACTATCAGGATCTGCTTGCTCAGGTGACTGCCTGGAACGGAGTCATAAAAGCGGTGATGGAACAGGAGTATAAGCAAAAGGAAAGTTACTTGCTGCACTACAATAACAGGTCAGCTGTGGATAAATACCGTCATGTCCTGTCGAACGAACCGATGCTCGTCCGGCGCATAGCTACACAAGATCTGGCATCATACCTGGGAATCACGCAACGGTCGCTTACACGGGCGAAGGGGCAACTGCACAGACCCAAGGTATTATAGGACAAATGTCCTTATGCAGTCCTGATCAGTGATCTAGATTTGCACAAAAAACTATGTTACGTCAAATTGCTCCCGAGGTGTTTCAGATTTCCCTGATGCCAAGAAACAGTATCAACTGCTATATTATCGAAGGTATATTGGTAGACTCCGGAATACGGAGTTCATATAGCACAGTAAAGAATGCTCTCCAAAAAATCTCCGTTTATCAACACGTACTGACGCATGCACATGCAGACCACCAGGGCTGTAGTGATCAGATATGCGAAGAATTCTCGATACCCTTACTCTGCCATCCTGGCGAAGTTTTTAGGACCGAAACGGGTATGGTAACCAAGGACTATCCGGATCCACAACATTGGGTAGCAAAGTTTCAACAAAAGTATTGGGCGGGTCAGGGACATCAAGTCCAACGGACAATTGTTGAAAACGATAAGATCGGAAACTTTCAAGTAATAGAGACACCCGGACATTCGGCAGGTCATATCTCTTTATTCCGTGAGCGAGATGGGGTACTAATAATCGGAGATGTGGCGACAAATATGAACCTGCTCACAACAGCGACCGGTTTACGGCTTCCACCAAGTCTATTCACCACAGATCAGCAGCGCAACATCAAATCGCTCCAGAAGTTGGCAAAACTGAATCCGGCCATTATCTGTTTCGGTCACGGACCGATCATGATAAATAAAAATCGGAAGTTTGAGCAATTTGTGACGAAATGCAGCGAACTTTAATAAAGATGGATAACAAGAAGTAAGAGAAGCTTTGCCTTATCTGATGGAGTATGATAATTTGTTATAATTGCTAGCTCAAGTGATAGAAGTTCCTTGCAAGATAAAAATGATATTTTCGTTCGGGAAGGTGAAAACGGTAAGGAAATAGCATTTATAAATACAGGTTTTTTTCGTTCTTACGATCATTCAGATGATGGTAAGGAAAGTACTTTTTGTTTCAGGTTTCCGAATACTTTTCTAGCATCCTATTCATCATTTATTTCCGGTGCGCCTAGGCTATTTCAAATGCTGAACTTTTGATTTTACAAAAGCCCAGATAATATATTATCTGGGCTTTTTATATCCATTATGCTAAGATACCATTCTTATCAAACTTTAAAATCTGTTTTCAGGCAACCGGAGCCGAATTCAGAGTAAAACAAATTTGGTATTTTTCTGAAATCCCAACGATATAAGGACAATCTTTTGATTGTCCTTTTTTAGTGTTCTAAAGATACTTTTTACTGCAAAGACAGAATACAATGGCTTTATAACTAGCCAGATAAGATTGCTTCTGATAATTTTGACGGCTATAAATAGTACCTCAAAAGAATATATTTAGAAATCAAAAATAATTATGAGCCATTCTGTCCTTTTAAATGAAATCATTCCGGAAAAACCTATAAAAAAACAGGTACAGACCACTGAAAAGGTGGAGCCGCACATTGATCTATCAAAAACAATTAATGTGAATCATGATTCCTTAAATAAAGAAATGGAATGGTTGGAATCTTTGATCTCAATACGTTGTAAAGAACTGTTTTTACAAGGAAAACTCGATTTTGAACCGGTTGAGGAAATCCCTGAATTGCCGAAAACAGATTCGGATTCACCTTACGGAATTATTATCAATACGTATCAACTTCAGGAAATGGATCGGGTTTTATTGGCTTTAGGTATTGCATCGGCCCATTATCCGTCGTTATTCAAATCGTTTATACAAATAGAAGAAAGCAGTAGCGCATTTGCAATCGATGTTGGCGGAGAATACAATAAAACAAACCGATCGTTTAAGCCAACATTTCAAACGGCACTCTTTTTACTGGCCGGAAAAGATTTGTCCTTATGGTCACTTTATAATGCCAAACTGATAGCGGGAAGTGTCTTATTGCAAAATGATATTATTTACAATCGTACGGAAACGGATTTTATTTACGGAAAAATTGAGTTGGATAAAGCGTATTTAAACTATTTCCTGTCGGGTAAAAAACCACGATTGGATCACGGAACCTATTTTCCCGGAAGTTTATACGAATCGGATCTAACATTGGATGATATTGTTTTGGAGCCGATGGTACGAGAACAGATAGAACCAATCGGACAATACATTAAAGCATTGGAAAGCGGTTTTTTTAAAAGTAACGAGCACCATTTTAAATCCGGATTTATTGCCTTATTCTACGGTGCACCCGGAACCGGGAAAACAATGCTGGCCGGAATACTTGCCAATACATACGGTATTGATATGTACCATGTAGACCTTTCGCAGGTAGTTAGTAAATACATTGGTGAAACCGAAAAAAACCTTGAAATTCTTTTTAACCGCCTGCAAGGCAAAAACTGTATGCTTTTCTTTGATGAAGCCGACTCGTTATTCGGAAAACGCTCGGATGTTAAAGATGCCCATGACCGGTATGCCAATCAGGAAGTGTCGTATTTACTGCAACGCATCGAAAAATTTGACGGGCTTACGGTTTTGGCTTCCAACTTTGAAAACAATATGGATGAAGCCTTTAAACGTCGTATTGATTTGTCAATTAATATCATTCGTCCGACCGAAGCTACCCGGGAAGCACTTTGGAAGCAATACCTGCCTAAAAATGTAATGTTCGAAAGCGAAGCTTTTCTAAAACATCTGGCAAAAGACTATTCCTATACCGGTTCCAATATCCGTAACATCATGAAAAATGTAGCGATAGCACTGCATAATGAAGGCGGAAAAAGTATTGGACAGGAGTTGATAAGTCCTTTTCTGGCGATTGAAAGCGAAAAAGCTTTCGGAAAAAATCAAGCCCGTGTCAACACTTTTATCAGGAGACCGGAATAAAATCAAATCAACAGAACAAAAAATAAGCTGTATAGCAACGAATAAAAAATGGGTAGAAAAACATTTGCGCAGAGAACGGGAGGGGAACAGAATCAAAAAAATGAGCATTCCCGGACAGAGAACAACTATATAGAGGTTACGAATCAGGATGCTACGATCCTATTGTCAAAAAATGAGGTAACACAAATCACATATACCGCCTTTAAAAACCGGGCTTTTAAAAAAATCGAGAACGGGCAATCGATTCTGACAGTTTCAAATACCGGATTGGCTGTTTTAGAGGTGAATAAGGCTTTACGTAAGTTAGGCTATAATGCACCGGAACAAGAAATGGAATTCACTGTGGAAACACAGTTGGCATTGGCCGCTTTTCAATACGATCGGGGTATTATCGGCATACCTGTTTTTGATGCTGTTACTTTACTGAAAATGGATGAGGAATTGGGAGAATTGGAAAGAGAGCAGGAGCAAAGTGCGTCTAAAAATGAACAAGCATCTTCTGTGCAGAAAGAAGAAGAAATACAAACACCACCTCCGAATGAAAAAATAAGGTTAAGTGTGGGTATCGTTCCAATGGATATAAAAAGTGATAAGGAGTTTTTTAACTTTTTAGATATGAAAATCTTCGGTAAGATTACTGATATCAACTGGGATATCGGTAAAAATACATATAAGAATTACATCGGAGAAGAGACATTTTGTCAAGTTGAAATTGCCAGTCTGAAAAAATATTTAGGGATCACCGATGAGCAGTGGGATGATATGAAGAGTAAAACCACTTCAAGTACAACAAGTGCCGTCGACTTAAGAAAGTCCATTGGAAGCTATTTAGAGAAAGCAAAAGAGCGGGAAAAAGCCATAAACGATCTCGATATTTTAGAAGCCAAATTATTTGGTCTGGAAGAACTTTACAAGGAGTATAGAGCGTATTTTGAATTATTAAAATTGGGTGGTGAATCAGCTGTAGGAGCTGTAATGACATATAAACCGGAGCTGGATAAAAAGGCAAAAGACAATGGCTTTGAAGATATTCAGGATTTTGAAAATACGATTAAAAAATATCTTGATGCGTTCCGTGATGAAACAGTTCGTTTGGCAGAAGATTATATCGATAAGTATGAGCATTTATTATACAAAGAAGAAGAACGATTAAAGAAAGACGGCGTTCTGACAAAGCTTTATACTGCATTTACCAAAAGCGGAGCAGCTAAAAAAATAAAAGACGGAGATTCCAAGCAATTTAATGCTGTGCTGATATCTGGTCAGAGTAATGGTTCTACTCAGGCACTGAAAATGTATGATGAAGGAAAAGCCGAAATGGAAAGTGGTATTGATGAAGTAAAATCACTGGACTCTTTCCTTTTTAAAGACAAAACATTTGACTATAAAAGACTGGCTAAAGTAAGCTCTCAAAAAGAGTTTGAAAATTTTCTATTTGAATTTATAAAATCAAAACGGGAAAGTGCTAAAAATGTTCGTAAAGATTTAAAAGAAAATCCGGATGCGATATATAAACGTCAGGAATTACTGGAACATTCCTATCAGAAACAAGGTGTTGTAAAAGGTAGTATTATTGATTCAGCTATTAAGCAAAAAATCAATGATATCGGGACGATAGACATCTTTATTAATATCGGCCTTGCTATTGCTTCTATCATAGTAGTTGTGGCTACCTGGGGAGCGGCAACTCCTTATGTTATTGCCGGTACAGCGGTATCATTAGGAATGAGTGTCTATAATGTATATGATGCCCTCGATCAATATTCCAAAGCTCATGATAGTTATGAAATCGGATTGTTAAAAGACGAACCTAGTTTTGCTTGGGTAGTGGTAGCGATAGCAGGAGCCGCACTGGATGTTGCGGCATTTGCCGCAGTATTTAAATTAGCCGAACCCATAACAGAAGTTGCAGGCGTATTTAATAAAAGTTCTAAAACTTTCGATGATGTTAAAATATTAAAAGAAAGTCTCGCAAAAATCGACGGACTTGCAGATAAAGTACAGCTCAGTATTGTAAAACAGGCCGAACTGACAATTGAGTTTCGTAATACGGCTAAAGAATTTTTAGAAACAGCAGCAACACTTAATTCCGGAATAAATCCGGCAGCTATACCAAAATTAGTCCGCCTGGCTGATCTTGGTATCAAGCGGGGAGCACTTTCTTTCAGAAAGTTTTTGTTAGAATTAAAAATGCAAAATATAATTAAAGGTGTAGATAATCTTACAAAAGAAGAATTAAAAATCCTGAAAGAAGCATTTACGAAAGCGAAAAAAGGACCGGGGCTTTTAGATGAGATAGCAGAAAGTCTTTCTCTCAAACACAAAGATTTTTTATCCGAAAGAAACTTTACTATTGTAAAGCGGGGAAAATCAACGGTAAACTTAGATGTAATAGATGATGCCGGTGGAGTGCTGTTTAAAGGTACTGAAGAACATATTGAAAAATATATAGCGTTCATGAGCAAAAGTGCTTCAGAGCGTGCTGCAATTATTAAAGCAACAAAAACTCAGTTAAAAAAGAATACCCGGGTTGTATATGATCCGGAATTAGCAAAAGCAAAAGGTTATAATGTTCCGGTAAGTGCTAACGGTACTTCACCTGATTTTAAGGGGTTAAAAATGTATCTCAATGCGCAAGGAAAATTAGGAAACGGTAAAACGATTTCGGGTGTTTCTAAACAAGTATTTGATGATGCCTTGAATAAAATTATTAAATTTGACGGAGAGGTCAAAGTAAATATGACCGGAGTAAGAAGGTCAGATTTTGATAATTGCTGGAAAGCGATGGGGATCGATCCCACATTGGGCGCTAAATTAGAATCAAAATTGCAGCTGACCTGGCACCATTTGGATGATTTAGACGAAAATCTGAAAGGAACAATGCAGATTATACGAACTGAAGCACATAATAAAACATTGCCACATATGGGAAGTTTTGTTCAAATTGAAAATGTATTAAATTTAAATTAAGATGATAGATATAACGATTAATAATAAGCTTGTCACTGAAAGTGAAATCAGTGAAGTCGAGAGTCAAATAGGAAGCATATTTCCGGAAGATTATAAAGCTTTTTTATTGAAAAGCAATGGCGCCTATTTTGATTCTACTGAAGTTTTTTTAGGAGATTATGATGATGATATCAATGTGTTTGAAATCTATTCTTTGAAATATGGAGAGTCAAATTTTATTGAAAACAATGAGTTCAATGAAGGAATTCTGGATGAAGGTTATTTTAATATAGGTAGTATCAGAGGTGGAAATATCTGCATGTCTTTACGGGAAGAAAATTATGGGGTAATATATGTTTATTATTCTATTGCAGAACTGGAATTTGCCGCTCTTTCCTTTTCTGAATTCCTGGAAGAGCTTGTTGATTATTCAGAAGAATAATCCTGAACATGTAAACAAAAACAGGAGAAAAAGTTAAGCTGCATTTTTGTAATGAGTCGTGGTATTTATATACTTGAATGTACACCAATCCAATTTTTAATCTATTTCGGCTTTTTTCATTTAAACTATCATTAAGATTCAGTCTAAATCTAGTCGAGAACTGAATTTAGACTGATTTTTTTATTGGTATATTCAAGTATATAATCATCTAAATAATTATAATCATAAGAATATGATAGATTTTAGAATAGAAAATGAACTTATCACTGAAGAAGAATTAAATGAGTTTGAACAGGAAATAGGGTTAACTTTACCTGAAGATTATCGGGTTCATATGCTAAAATACAATGGAGGACTTCCTCAAAGTTATTCTCTTTATTTCGGAGAACCGGATGATGGTATACTTCTTTCAAGTTTTAAATCTATAAAATATGGTACACCACTGGTCGAAAAACTAGATTATTTACCAGAGAATTACCTTAGTATCGGTTATACAGAAACAGGTTATTTAGCAATGGCTTTAGATCAAAAAGAATACGGAAGTATTTTTGTGTATTACTCAGAAGTTGAGTTAACGAAAATAGCAGCTTCCTTTACCGGTTTTTTAGAAAGTTTGGTAGACTATACGGACGTTTTTGAATAATTTGTTTTAAATCGTTTAGTACTGCAAATACAGGGTTATACATTATCTAATCAGTAACACCATTACAGACTACGGAAAACAAAAGGGCGATTAGCTCAGCTGGTTCAGAACAGCTTGTTTATACCGAAGGGGAATTCCTCATCGGCCAAAAATCCGGTAAATTTAAAATTTGCCGGATTTTTTGTTTCTTATACTTATTTGTTTTATTCTTCCTCATTCAAATGAATATATTCACTTCTTTTTATTACGAATTCTATCTCAATACTTTAAAATTTCTTTGTCAATAAATTAGGTAAAAACACGTATTGCTTTATTATCTATAAATTATTTTCTTTCGGGTTTAACAGTATTGCTATTTTGTTAGAGTATATGTCTTATTTAAGTGAGTTAATAAAACAACTTTAAGAAATAGGATTATATACTTTTTTACGAAATATACATGTAAAAAAGCAGTCTTATAAGTAAGACAATAAGATGATACAACAATGACAAAGAGTAGAATTCCAAAGGAAATATTTGGGTCTAACAAGACAAATGATGTTAACATTCTAATTGGAGAGAATGGTAGCGGAAAAAGTACGTTACTATCTGAAATTGCTGACAAGTTCATTTTAGACAGATTTCAGGTAATTGCTATCGCTAACTCAATTCACGACAAATTTGAAAATAGCCACAGAATTCATTTGTTAAGAGGACGAGGCGGCAGAAAACAAATCAAGGACATTGTAAAAAAAGCTTTTAGAAATTTAAAAGACGGTGACTTTACAAGACTTAAAAATGCAACGAGGGCGATTGAGTATGTTGGATACGACCCTTTAATTGGGTTTAAACTAAACAATCTTAATCTTGACAAATTTGATGAGTTAAGAAACAGTCAAAGCTTAAATCTTTCAAACTTAGAACGAGCGGAGTCGTTAATTAGAAAAATTCACATTGAACAGAGCAAGGAAGAAATTATTTGGCTCAAAATGGAGGACTTAAATTTTCAAGAATTTGAAAAGGTAACATTTGCCCAGATTTTCAAATTTGAGAGACAATTAATAGACACAAAAATAATCGAGTCTATTGATATTTTTCTTTCAAAGAAAGAGCATAAAATACCTTTGTTGTCTGCAAGTTCAGGAGAATTAAGTCTAATTAGTTCTATAATTTATCTTTCAACCACAATTGAAGAAGGTGCTATTATACTAATTGACGAACCTGAAAATAGTTTGCATCCTATTTGGCAAAAACACTATGTGAAAAATCTGATGGACATCTTTTTTTACTATCAACCAAAAATAATTATTGCGACACATTCTCCATTGATAATTAGTGATTCTGAAATTTCGGTTGAAGGCACACAAATTTTTAAATCAAAAAACTTTGAATTTACATTGCAACAGACTGACCGAATAAATATCGAGGAGATATTTTTTAAATTGTTTGATACTGTTACTCCCCAAAATAGATACTTATCAAATTACTTAATTGACAAATTAAACGAATTAGCTGCTGGAGAAATTACGCTTGAAAGAATTACACAAATTCTTGACGATATAAAAGAAAACTCATTTGACGAGAAACAAGAAGTACTTTCTGATGGCGTTCTTAAATTAGCAGAACAAATTGTAACCGATGGTAGACAATAATATTTTATCACAAGCCGACTACGACCTTATTATCGCAGCTGTAAAAGAAGGAGGTAAAGTTTGGGAAAATAAAAAAATTGACCCTATAAAAAACAAAGTAAAAGAAATACTTAGAGATTTACAGTCTGAAACTTGCTGTTATTGCAAAAGGAATACAAAGGGAGAATTTAAAATGGTTTTAGACATTGAACATATACTACCAAAAAAGCATTACCCAAAATTGATGTTTGCGGTTACCAACCTTGCAATATCCTGCAAAAAATGTAATATGTTAGTTAAAAAAGATGATAGAAAATTCATTGTAGACTTGACAACTATTGAAGAGAATCCATTTGACACTAATCTTTATAAATTTATACATCCAAACCTTGACAAATATCATTTTTTTCTAAAGCGTATAGCAATAGAATTTGATGACACTAGAATAGTAAAGTATATTGTGGTTAATGACAAACCTAAAGGTCAATATACATACGACTATTTCAGACTGAAAGAGTTTGAGCAAAATGATTTAAATAAAATACAAGGCATAAACGACACGACAATTGACACCAAAAATATCAGCGACGAAACAGCACTCCAAATTTGGAATTTATTGCGAGAGAAGCTCAGTCCATAACGAAGGGGGTGCGATAGTGGGAGTTCCATGTTTTTCATATACTTTAGTGTAAGGTGGAGGTTCAGTTCTCCGAACAAAGTTTTGTGTTAAAACTCCTCGAATTCGGCAATACCCGAACCGTCATGCGTCATTTTAGAAGAACTGAATAAACCAATTAAACATTTGAATTAAACATGGCATTAGACTTTTCACAAATTTTAGTAGTTGGAGTTTCTTCTAGAGCTCTATTTAATTTAGAAAGAGAAAACGAAATTTTCAAAACAGAGAATATTGAAGGATTTAGGAAATATCAATTAGAACATGAAAACGAAATATTAGCAGAAGGTACGGCTTTTCCACTAATCAAAAGCTTATTAAAGTTAAATGAAATTGCATCCAAACAAATTGTTGAAGTTGTTGTAATGTCTAGAAATAGCCCGGAAACGGGGGTTCGAGTTTTAAAATCGATCAAACATTATAATCTTCCAATTACAAGATGGGCATTTTCAGGAGGAGATCCTCTATCTCCATTTATTGATGCATTTGATGTAGATTTATTTTTATCAAAAGATGAAATTGAAGTACAGAAGATAAGTGATACTTCAAATTGTGCTACCGCATTAATTTATGACCCACCAATGGACTATCTTCCCGAAATAGATAGAGTTAAGTTTGCTTTTGATGCTGATGCTGTTGTTTTTTCTGAAGAATCGGAACAAATATATAAGGAAAAAGGAATTGAAGCTTTTCATCAACACGAATCTGAAAATGAAGATGTTCCATTAAATGACGGACCTTTTGCTGAATTGTTAAGAAAGTTGTCGAAAATCCAAGAGTTTTTACCCACAACAATTGAATTAACACCATTAAGAATTGCAATAGTGACTGCTAGAAATGCGCCAAGTCACATGCGAGTAATTAAAACATTGCGTCATTGGGGAGTTTATGTCGACGAAGCGTATTTTATGGGAGGATTGTCAAAAGACAAAGTTCTAAAAGCCTTTGGTGCACACATTTTTTTTGATGATCAAGAAACCCATCTTGACGGTTCAAGCAAGGTTGTACCGTCTGGAAAAGTACTGTACAAAACAGATTCACCACTAAAAAAATATGAAAAAAAGAAAATAGAATGATAAAAACGAATATACAAGAGTAGTTAGTCAAAATAAGTTGGTTGCTTCGACAACTTGCCCCTTTTTCTTTACAAAAAATGCTAACTTTAACAGAAATTAATCTGTTCGCTGACTCTAGCTTATAATAAACTCAGATAATTATATACTCGAATGTATAATTCTAAAAAAATGAAATATAATATACTTAACCTGAAAAATTATACCTGACACACAAAAGTATATCAGTGTCCAAATGAATTATATTAGCGAATCGGTTTTACTAAAGTTTTTTACGAAATAGATAGGTAAAGTTTCGTAAAAAACAATATTAACAGCAAGCTTGTAAAAAAGGCAACGGCAAATTAATGTAACAAAAAAATGTCCTTATAGAAAAATTATGAAACCAAAAAGTATTTGTTTGATCGGGTTATTGTTTTTTGTTGTTAGTTATATCATGTTTTCTCAAGGTTCTAAACTAGCATATTTTCAGAAACCCATAGATTTTGCACATTGGTTTAACCTGATTGGAGCGGTATTACTACTGTCGTTTAATAAAGTGTTTCCCAAAAACAAATGGAACACTTTAGCTTCTTTTCTAACGGCATTAGGCGTTATTGCACATATAGGTCTTTGCACCATTGACTTTATAATGTGGAGTTTTGAAAATGACGATAATGCCAGGATGAAATTAAGCGAACACATTAGCAATACGCCATCAATTCTGTATCCTTTTATTATTATCGGACCATCCCTGCTCTTTATAGGATTGGCAGTTCATGCATCAAACTTTATTAAAACCCATACTCTAAAAGCCTTACTGGTTATACTGGGTGCACCTGCAGTAGGTTTTTCATTTTTTATACTGAAAAACGGAGTTTGTATGGTACTAAGCTGCATGCTTTTTTCTTTAGGGTTGACTTTACTTCTTTATAGAAAAGAAACAGTTAAACAGGAAATATAACAAAGTATAAGCCAGCTGCCAACAGCGGTTTTGTGGAGTTTAAAAAAGGTATTTGAAAAACTAAAATTGAAACCTATAATCGGATGGACAATAAAAGAAAATGCCGTTTCGATAAAAGTTCTTGAAAAAGCGGTCTTGAATACGAAAAAGATGCTGTAATCTACAAAATCGGGAAATAGCCGAAATAAAAAGCAACCCAGGCTTTTAGCTATAAAAATAAAATTAGATTTTTGAACGCGACTTTTGTTCACATATTACCAATTGTTTAGCTGTGCCTTTTAATAAAATAGAATTATTCAGGAAGTATCATATTGAATAGCCTCAGTAAAAAAAACTCAATCAATCCAACAAATTATCACCACTTGTTATATATAAAAGACTGTTTGTTAATATATAACAGTTGTCTGCCGCTTTTCTATAACGAAGTACTGTTAAAATTTAAATAATTGCGATTTATTAACATTAATAAAAATTGTAGGAAAAATTAATTACTATTTTTGCTTCAAATTTCACCTTAAATTAACTTTATTATTACCAGATTAACAATATAGGTGCTTCCGGGAGTATTTATAATTTTTAGCTTATTTGCATCTGCTGCTATCGCACAATGTTTAAAAACTTCAAAATCTTCGGTAATTATAGAAGCTATGAGGTCGTATAAATTATCCAAAGTTGTAAACACATTAATTCATTTATAAACGATATACAAAGCCCCCATTTGGATTATATCCTTTCTACTTCTATTCCCCTTCTGATTATGCCATAGCTTTTTAATGACAAACTGGTATGAATAGGTGATAACACCTTAAATACAGCTATAATAATGGTAGCCACACTATTAACTATAATGACAAACCAAAACGATTTATAAACCTTAAAATCAAAACGATACAGTTTCGAAAAAATGAGCAGAACAATACTAAGCTTAATCACTGTTTTTATTTCCTCTATGTTAATGGCACAAGTGCCACCAGAAACAGACTCTTTAAAAAACAATAATTTATCAAATATAAAACCTGATTTACGGACTGGCTTCGAGACAGAAGCCAATTCAGCAGCAGACAAGTCAATCCAACGATTTACGAATATAGACGACCATTATATTTATGAGTATTCCAAACCAAAATTCTTTGATATGGTTAAATACATTCCTCATAATATCTATGATTTCGGAGTATTTACAATACAAAAAGAAAATCTGAAATGGGATGCTTTAGTACTGGGAAGTACAGCAGCAATATTGCCTTTTGATCAAAAAATACTGGACGGAGCAGGAGAACTCGGATCCCGGATGGGAGGTTGGGATAAAGATAGTAAATACGGTACTGTAGCCGGGATTTTCACCATTGTTCCCAAAAACATTAGTTCGGCAGTTTATTATACGGGAAATGGTGGAACCACACTTATTCTAAGTGCAATTTTTCTAAGTATCGGTAAACTAAAAAACAACGATTTAAGAGCATTGAATACCTCCAGTGAACTGGTAGAGGGATTACTATCTGTGGGCGTTGCCACACAAACATTAAAAAGAATTACAGGAAGACAGAGTCCAAGTGCCGCTATTGCCGATAATAACAGTGGGGGTGACTGGAATCCATTTCCAAGTTTTACGGCATTTCAAAGCAATACTCCTAATTATGATGCTATGCCATCCGGGCATATTGCCACTTTTATGTCAACGTTAACGATCATTTCAACAAACTATCCGGAAATAAAATGGATCAAACCTGTTGGTTATTCCCTAATGGGTGTGCTGGCTTTTAATATGGTGAGTGGAAAAGTACATTGGACTTCAGATTATCCCATTGGTATTT